>JACNLR010000013.1 GCA_014381385.1 Planctomycetota bacterium
ATACGAATGTATGTATTACGCACCACCGTACACAACTACGTCGTCAAATGACTCCATCATCTTTGGTGTGATTTCCCCACCCGTTGGTCCACCACCAAGAAAGTTGCCAAAGAGGTTCATTGGATTGATGATGCCATCAACATGGAGTTGCTTGTTTGTTGCTTCTAAATAGATAGTGTCTGAACCAGCGGAGATTAAAACAAATCTACCGCGAACTGCTCCCCACGCCGTACCATTTGAAAAGGATGAGCCGTCACCCGGATCTTCCCAAAAGGTGGGATGTACAAGCAAAAGTGTTAACCAAGCAAGCCGATCTTGAATTGATTGGCCAGTTGCTGAATCTGTGCTTAACACACTTGAACTTTTATTGAGAGCACCTTCGAAGTAGGGGTCTATGTTTGGTAATTCAAACTGTGGTTTGCTGCTATTTGCTGGCTCATCGAGGATAGGTCCACTATCTCGAAGTGCACGTAGGAAAATGATCGGTGTGTCCCACGAGTCAACGAGGGTTGGCAATTCGTAGGCATCTAGGTTCGAAGAATCTAAGGGTTTGTACCGAAGGTCTTTAGATTTCGGACTAAAGAACGGGGCATGAATAATACCGCTAATCCACGGGCCCTCGCCAAAACGAGAATCGTCAAACTTGAGCCACCATTGTACGCCTGTGACAGGATCGGTTACACCTGCTGCGGATAGCATTTCAACACCATCAAAATCGTCGTATTCCGTTACAACCGTGGGTGTTGATTGTGAGTTCTTAATTCGCGCGCCACCCATCAAAGCAAGAAGTGAATTCTGGGTAGGGGTGATTTGTTGGTATGTACCACCCGTCTGACCTAGAATAGATTCGGGTAAAAGCCCTGGAAATCGATCGTAGTCCATTGAGAATTCATCGCATGCACGCGCAAAGGATTGCATCAGACTATTCGTTTGTGTTTTCTTTGCAGCCTGTTGGACACTACCAAGGGCAGCAAGAAGGATACCAGCGAGAATTGCGATAATTGCAATCACGACGAGTATTTCGATGAGCGTGAAACCAGATCGGCTAGTTATTTTTTTGTGTTTCATGAGCGTATTCCGTCAATAAAAAAGCAAGGTGGTATCCCGCCACGCTCATCCGCACTTACAGGGTACGCTACTTGGTGTTATTTTTCAACAGAAACACCAAAGATTGACCCAAGGAAGTTTGGAAGTACGGTTTTAATGAATTGCTCAAGGCATTGATTCGTGTGCGTGTCGTCTATTCCCCAGAGGCAGTACTTCAGAGTAACAAATTCAGGATCGCCTTGGATGCGATACGCATCATCTTCAAGAAGAATTGTTTCGAGTTTAGGTGATATAGCTGCAGTTGCGGCGTTTATATCTGGTTGGCCAATACAAATTGTAGGGCGTATGCGTAATTCCGTATCGTTGAGGTACCACAAATCACTACACACTAAGGGCCATGGTGGGCCTGCGATTTCGTGTTGCTCCATCCACGTAACGATTGCTTCGCCAAGGTAATACCCGCGGCGGCGATCTCCAAGTTCCGCACGAAGATGTGCGCCAACTACGATTGCAATAACGTGGTCAAGTTGTACTGTTTCGTCTGGGTGTAACACAATTTAGAGTTCCGCGAGTCGCTGTGCTGTTTCAGCTTCTATGAGTTGGTCGATCATTGGCTGCATGTTTCCGGACATGATATCAGCAAGGTTGTAGTTTCCGCTGATGCGATGGTCAACGATGAGGTTATCTTTGTACCGATATGTGCGTATTTTTTCTGCACGAGAACCGGATCCAATCATGGAGTTTCTCTTCTCTGCACGTGCTGCGTCTATTTTTGCTTTTTGTGCGTCAAACAAACGCGCGCGTAAAAGTTTCCAAGCCTTTTCACGGTTTTGCGCTTGGCTCTTTGTGTCTTGCATTCGAACTTCAACGCCCGTTGGTTCATGGATGAGATGTACAGCAGTCGCAACTTTATTCACATTCTGACCTCCGGGACCCTGCGATGTTGTAATGGATTCTTTAACATCGTTTGGGTCAAGGTCGACCTCCACTTCTTCTGGTTCTGGTAGAACCGCAACGGTTGCTGTAGAGGTATGAACGCGCCCCTGCGTTTCAGTTGCAGGCACGCGTTTAACTTGGTGCGTTCCACTTTCAAAGGCGAGGTTTGCCCAAACACCATCGCCAGCGATGCCGAACATGATTGCTGTAGTACTCCCCATTTCTTCTATTTTCCAACCCCGTATTTGTGCATATTTTCTATACATTTCTTCCAGATCGGTTGCCCAGAGCGTAGCTTCGTCACCTCCAACGCCAGCCCTGACTTCGAGGATGACGGAGCCAACAGATTGTTCCTCTGCCGTTACAAGTTGTTTTAAAATAGCCTCGCCAAGATGGTCGAGTTCAGTTGCCAATTTTGGTAATTCCTCTTTTGCCATTGCGGCGAGATCTACGTCTTCGCTAGCGAGAAGTTCTTTGCACTCAAGTTGTTGCGAAGTGATGGATTCAAATTTTTCAAATTGCACAACGAGCGGTGCAATTGCGGCTTTTTTGATAGAGAGCGCCGTGACCTTGCGGTGGTCTGTGAGCACTTCTGGATCTAAGAGTTGCGCTGCAAGTTCATTGTGTTGAACTACAATTTCGCGAAGCTTTTCAGCAACATTTTTTGGAATACGCTCTGACATGCTGTCATGGTACCTTAAGTAAAATTGCTAGGGTCAGACCCGTCATTGCTAGGGTCAGACCCTATCTATTGCAAAAAGAACTACGCCAATCAACGGTAGATTGACGTATAAATGACTTCT
>JACNLR010000012.1 GCA_014381385.1 Planctomycetota bacterium
TAAAGGATGAATCCCAGAAGAAAAGAAAATCCTCTCATCTATATGAGCAAGTTCCCTCGCTGCAATCGCATCGTCACCATCGGTCGCTACCGTAATCATCCTCTGAACCCCCCCCGCGGCTGCTCGCTCGATGATGTCTGGCAACATAGAAGCAAACTGCGAACTTGTAAGGTGGCAATGGGTATCAATCACGAATAGCACCCGGAGGTTCTGTATCAACTCTAAAGTGAACCACTAGTTCCGGTGATTCAAGCATATTGATGGAAAATTCCTGCGAGCCTTCGACATCCTCACGGAGCATGAGCCGCATGCGAATAGTCCAAAGCTCTGGGATTCCAATATTCGCCTCTGCTTCTTTTGACAAAATCCAGTCGTCAAATTCGATGTGCAGACCCTCTGGAACTTTGAGAGTAGGTTTTTCAGGTTTCTCTTTGCCTGACCATTCCAAACTCAATATTGCACGCGTACCCTGCATTGCATTCGAATACAGAATTGGCTCTGGTGGCATAATGCTCATTGGCTGTGTAAATCTGCCAATACCTTGAATACGCAAGACAACAACTTCACCCGTTGCAAATTCCAATCGGACGGAAGAGGTGCGCAACTGGCTTCGGCGAAGCGTTAGATTTACAGGTACAACTAACTCTTCACCAACCCCAACAGGTTCTTTTGGCCAATCTGTTGTTGTACAACCACAAGAGGGAACTGCATTTGTGAGTTGCAATGCGTGGTCCGTAGTGTTTTGTAGCCGATACGTATGCGTAAGTACTGTCTTAGGCCGATCGATTTGAACTACACCAAAATCATGTCGCATGTTCCCAGTAAGGGGTCCACTAAACACCACAGTGACGATAAACCAAGCTCCTATTGCTAGTAGGCAAACACTGATAACCCCGACAATTGCAATATGTATCTTTTTCTTAGACATCACCGCAAATCGTACTCTAAACAAGAACAAAATGCGTATCACCTCCTATCGCAATTCATGCTGGTATTGAACTTAGGGGAATGTAAACAAGCGACATCCACCAAGCAGTTGCTATGATTCGTAAGAATACAGGAGTAGAAAACGTGAACGACGAAAACGCAGACGCTCAAATAGAAGCCCTCGCAAAATACGGCATTGATTTAAACGAACTCGCACGCAATGGGAAACTCGACCCCGTCATTGGTCGCGATGAAGAAATACGTCGCTGTATGCAGGTGTTAAGCAGGCGATCAAAAAACAATCCCGTGCTCATAGGCGAACCGGGTGTTGGGAAGACTGCCATTGCTGAAGGTCTTGCACAACGGATAGTGAATAACGATTGTCCATCGTCCATGCGAGAATCAAGAGTGATTGCCCTTGACGTGGGGCAACTTCTTGCAGGCGCAAAATTTCGCGGCGAGTTCGAGGAACGTTTAAAAGCAGTTCTGCGTGAAGTTATATCGAGCGAAGGAAAAATTATTCTCTTCATCGATGAATTGCACACAATCATTGGCGCGGGTGCTGCTGAAGGTGCGGTGAGCGCTGGCAACTTACTCAAGCCCGCGCTTGCTCGAGGAGAACTACGTTGCATTGGTGCAACAACGCTCGATGAGTACCGACAACACATCGAAAAAGATGCTGCTTTTGAACGAAGGTTCCAACCCATTGTTGTCGATCAACCCTCCGTCGAAGATACCATAGCTATCTTGCGCGGACTAAAGCCAAGATACGAAGCGCACCACGGTATCCGTATTCAAGATGGCGCCCTAATTGCAGCAGCGCAGTTGAGTTACCGCTACATCGCAGACCGTTTTTTACCCGACAAAGCAATTGACTTGCTTGATGAAGCATCAAGTAAATTATGTATTGAGAACGATTCGATGCCTGCAGAACTCGACGAGTTGCGTAGGCGAATTATGCAACTTGAAATTGAACGCGAAGCATTAAAAATTGAAAAAGACGATGCGTCAAAAGAACGCCTTCATGGTGTGGCGAAAGAAATCGCAGATCTAAGCGAACAAAACAACGAGATTACAGCGCGGTGGGAAATTGAAAAGGCGGAACTTGAAGAAATAAGTGCTACAAAAGTCGAAATAGATGCAAAGCAAACCCAACTCATGCAAGCCCAGCGTAGCGGTGACTTAGAAACCGCCGCTCGCATTCAATATGGAGAATTGCGCGAACTCGATGACCGGCTCCACGCTGCAGAAGAAAAACTTAAGGTTCGCCGCGAGCAAGGTCTCAACATGGTGCGCGAAGAAGTCGATGCGCAGCAAATTGCTGAAGTCGTTGCAAGGTGGACGGGCATTCCAGCGATGCGACTTGAAGAAAGTGAACGCGAAAAACTTTTGCGCATGGAAGAATCCCTTGCAACTAGAGTAATCGGACAAGATGAAGCTGTCGAGGTAGTCTCTGAAGCGGTACGAAGAAATCGTGCGGGTCTAAGCGAGGAATCTCGACCCATCGGTTCATTCCTTTTCTTGGGTCCAACCGGCGTTGGTAAGACAGAATTATGTAAGGCGCTTGCGGAGTTTTTGTTTGATACTGAAGACTCCTTAATTCGGATAGACATGAGCGAATATATGGAACAACATGCTGTTGCGAGGTTAATCGGCGCACCTCCGGGCTATGTAGGATACGAAGAGGGCGGCAGACTTACAGAAGTTGTTCGGCGGCGTCCCTATTCCGTAGTGCTGTTTGATGAAATGGAAAAAGCACACGAAGATGTGTCCAACATTTTGTTGCAAGTGCTCGACGATGGTCATCTTACCGATGGGCATGGCCGCAAAGTAGACTTTAAA
>JACNLR010000010.1 GCA_014381385.1 Planctomycetota bacterium
CATCGATCAATTCAACTTCAATCGCAGTAGGGATGCAATCGGTAGACATCGTCCATTTTTTAATGACTGCTTGCTCTCGAATAATGCCAATCGCGTTACCAAACGCTTCATGCGCCTTTTGCATTGCAACGCGATTTTTTTGAGAATCCGCGACAGCCATCGCTCGCTGCGAAGCAAGTGCGAGTTCATATTCAGGCTCAAAAGAACCGAGTTGTTTGCCATACGTGTTTTTACTGCTCAACCTACCGTCACAACCGATTACACGTATTTCGTGCAACACAACTTTTCGTGTATTGCAAACATTAAGCACCTTCACTGAAAGTGGAAAGACGCCGCTTTTTCGGACCACCCAAGGTGTATCAACGGAAACGAACATCCCGTTTTCAAGGTTTTCTTTTTTAATCCACTCTGGTGTAAGGTCATGCGCCGTTGCAAACCCAGAAATCGTCCCAACGATCAACGCCATACAAACTTCGGGCATTTTCCATATTCTCATTTCATCATATTAGTGAAGTAAATGAAAGTTACAAGAAATTCCTGAATATAAAGCACAGTAACTCATCAAAAAAAAGTAATTATCCGTTTTTAGGGTTCCTGTTTCCTGCTTTGGGCAGAAACAACTCAGCCATCATGCATCGGGCGCTACCACCACCACACGCTTCAATCGTTTCAAGAGAACTATGCAAAATCGCTCCGTGCTTTTCAAGGGTAGCAATCTGATTATGTGTAAGGGATTGATACGCAGAAGTTGACATGACAATATAAGGGCAATCGCCTATTACTTGCAGCATATTCCCTGCAAACCTACTTGTTTGTTCTTCCGTTATCTCGATGATTTCTTTACCAGTTGACTGCAATGATTCCTTTACACAATCTCGTTCTAATGTGTTATCAATTGACTCAAGACAAACAACTGCAAATGAATCGCCAACGCACATCATCACATTTGTGTGGTACATAGCGAGTCGTTTCGTACCAACCTCTTGATTAGCAGTGAAAGACACATGCGTGTAACCAAAGTTCTGACAAAATTGCTCGATCGCAATCTTGCATGTTCTCTCAGAAATCGCGGCATAACAAATCTTGTTTGTTCGATCGAGCACCATACTTCCGGTACCTTCTAAAAAAACATTCTCGTCTTCTAATTTGGAGTAATCAACTATTTCGTTTACGACGAACCCATGACTCTGTACTAAAGACTTGAAAATATCTTTTCGCCGTTCGCCTCTTCTGTTTTCTGCAAACATTGGAAAGATGCCGACTCTACCGTCAGCATGAAATGATACCCAATTGTTTGGAAAAATCGAATCTGGTGTTTCAGGATTTTCAGTATCCTCAAAACAAATTACTTGAACTCCTGAGCCCTTCAATATCGCAACGAAATCATCAAATTCTTTCACTGCACGATCTTGCACTTGTTTTAGCGACAGGTTTTCCAAAACATGTTGATAGTAATTATTTGTCGCAGTCTGTTCGTTATACCGGAACCCCACAGGCCTAATCATTAATATGCTATTTGCACACTGTTGCATTTATCTCCTAATCAGTGGCATCGTCGAACACCGAAAGAGACCACCCATTTTACTTGTCTCTGCATAGGGAACTTCTTCAACTGTAAATCCAAGGTCTCGCAGTAGTTTATTAAGTCTAATAAAACCTGATTCTGAAACTATGACATCTTCTGCTATTGAAAATACATTTGTATTCATTTCGTGCATTTCGTCTTGGGTTATTTCGATCAAATTTTCATGACCAAAATAATTTACTAGAAACTCTACATCCTCTGGTTGCTTAAAACCATCTCTATAGAGAATCGCCTTGCCCATGCCTATTGGCTGAAAACAGCAATCAAGATGTAGCGCATTTTCGCGTGGGTCGTCATCTGATTTGATTAACTCTAAGCCCTTCACCTTCTTACTTGAAAATGTGCTCGCTAAAAAGTCGAGCCCTGCTCTATTTGTTCTTGCTGATGTATACATTCGAAAATCTTCTTCTTCTGAATAACCAACAAATATATAGTCATTCCATGGCATCACATCGCCACCTTCAGCCCTTGCCTCTTCCGGCATCGAAATTGTAGAATTCGGTTTAAGTTGGTCAAGAAGGGCTCCAAGTGCGTGCGTCTCCCCCCTTCTCTGCTGAATAATGTTTGGTAACACAAGTTTATCCTCAATGACAAATGCAATGTCTCGTGAGAATATTTGGTTTAACCCTTTTATGTTTTCAGGTCTGAATATTTGGATATTGTATTTATCTAATACTTGCGCCAATGCTTGCAATTCAGCAGAACAATTCGCTTCTGTTGGATAGGTACCCTCTATGACATGCAACTTTGATTTTGGATCGTAACAATCTCCCACGGTAGGGGTTCCGCCAAAATCATCTGCAATACCAAGTAGCACTGCCTTTAAAGTAGCGGTTTCGTTATGTATATCTAAATGAATCATTGGAACATTGCATTTTACCTGCACTTGAGCTTGCTGTGGGAAGTCGGAGCAATGAGAATAAACAACCCTGCGGGCACTAGGGTCAGGTCCTTTCGCAACACTTCGTATTGCTCTGGTGGACCTGACCCAAAAAAAACCACGCTTTCGCGTGGGTTTTTAGCGGTGGGGATGGGATTCGAAAAGCATGAAGAGGCGAACCATTACCAATTTTAAAACGTCGGCGCCAGAGGCGCCGACGTTCAATAAAGCGGTGGGGATGGGATTCGAACCCATGAAGAGGCGAACCCCTTACCGGT
>JACNLR010000209.1 GCA_014381385.1 Planctomycetota bacterium
CTCGACTTTACTTGGTTTGAGTTGTGGCACCATGAAGGTCGTCGTGCTCGCCATGGCGCAGCAATGATGGGTCCTGATTACACCCACTGGCATGGCACGTATGAAATTGCACGTAACTTCTACAGTGAGTTTATTCCTGAACTCGAAGAACTTATTGAAAAAGGCATGCACAGCGATGACCCTGCGATGAATGAAGCTGCAGAAGCACTTCAGGTTGCACTTGATGAAACTCTTGAAGCCGATGATCATAAATGGTTCATTGGTAAGATGGATCCAGAAGAAGCTGCCGCTCGTAAAGCTGCTGCTGAAGAAATGAAGCAACGGTATAAAGACAATTAATCATCGTTTTTGAAACAGAGGGCGGTTTCGAAAGGAACCGCCTTTTTGTTTGGAGTAAAATACGTACATGAACGAGAAGGAAGAACCTATTGATTTTTCTGAAGAACACGCAAGGCAAGTGTTGCGCGATCACATCACGATGATTGCGAAGCGGAGTTTTGAAAAATACGGTCCCGCAATAACGATGGATGTGATGGAACGCGTCCTTGCAGACAGGGATATCATCCGGCGCGAAACAACATGGCGTTTTGACAACTCGATTCTTGAAGCGGGGGAGTTTGCAATGGCAGTAGCCCAAGGCGACTCATATGTTATTGCAGTCCACGATTTGTTCAAAGAAAATCAAGAGTCGTTACCTTGGGTTATTGCCTATCACCTTGCAACGGTAAATTATGGCGAGCATGTCATTGAATCTGATGAAGCAGAGTTGTTTGGTGCTTCGCTTCTTGGCATGGATGTTGAAGAATATTACGAAAAAATATGTTTGATTATTGATAATCTCGCTCATTAGTAAGCAATAACGAAAATATAAATATCTATATTATTATCTTATATTTATATTTTGCTATAAAAAGATAACAAGGTCAGAATATTATGTTATTATTTTCACATGGTTGGTCGAAATGCACAATTAGCAATTGCTGCGCTAGTGGAACTTGCTAAAAGTGAGAAGCGCTTATCTGCAATTGAAATCGCTAAGGGCACAGAACTCACACAGCCATCTGTCGCAAAGGTACTCTCAACGCTTAGGAAGGGGAATTTTATTGTAAGCGTGCCCGGTCCTGGAGGCGGTTTTTCACTTTCACGAAGCGCAGAAGAGATTAATGTTCTTGATATTTGCATGTTCTTTGAGTTGCAGACTGCAATGCCACAGGACTGTGCTATTACGTGCGATTGTTCTGACAATTTGCCATGCCAAGTCTGCAGCGTTCTTAAAAATGTTGATGACCTTCGTGATTCAACGTTGCGCGGCCTCACCATCAAAACCCTTGCTGCCTAAATCTATCCGCGGTAGATTCATCGGACAATAGTTTGGCTAGTGATGGGGGGCAATTAATGGACCAATTTTATTATGATGGTGGGATGACAACGGCAAATAGATTGGAACAATTTGGTGAATCTGTTTTTGCTACATGGAGTCGCATCGCAATAGAAAATGATGCGATAAATCTTGGGCAAGGGTTTCCAGATTTTGATGCGCCAGAGTTTGTCAAAGAGGCAGCTATCAAAGCAATACGAGATGGCGAAAACCAATATTCTCGCAGTGCAGGACACCCACTTCTTGTGCAGGCAATTGCTGATACGTTTGAGTTTCCAGTCGATCCAATGGAAGAAGTAACGGTTTCTTGTGGAAGTACCGAGTCAATTTCAAACGTGATTCTAGGCATTATCAATCCGGGTGACGAAGTTATCGTTATCGAACCATTTTACGATTCGTACACAGCCTGCCTTGCAATGGTTGGGGCGACTGTAAAAATGGTAACTCTCCATGCGCCCAACTTTACCCTTGACGAAGTTGAACTTCGCGCAGCATTTACTGACAAAACGAAAATGATCATTATTAATACTCCGCATAATCCCACTGGAAGAGTATTCACAAAAGAAGAACTCTCGCTCATCGCAGAACTTGCGATTAAACATAATGCACTAGTATTATCAGATGAGGTTTACGATAAATTGGTCCTCAGTGGCAAGCACATACCAATTGCAACGCTGCCGGAAATGCAGCAACGCACTATAACCCTACGTTCGCTCGGCAAAGTGTTCTCTGTAACTGGCTGGAAAATTGGTTGGGCTGTTGCACCGCCTCAACTAACAGAGGGTATTCGATGCGCACATCAATTCACAACTTTTTGTGCAGCCACGCCACTTCAAGTAGCCGCCGCAACTGCACTTAGAGCCCCAAAATCGTATTACGATTCCTACACAGAAGAATATCGCCAGCGGCGTGATTTACTTGTCGAAGGACTTCTTGCCGTTGGATTTAACGTCCACAGCCCAGAGGGAACCTATTTTGTACTCGCAGATCACACCCCATTTGGCTTTGAAGATGACATTTCGTTCTGTCATCACCTTGCAAAACAGTGCAAGGTCGTGGGCATCCCACCTTCAGCTTTTTACGCCCAAAGCAACGATGGGCAGGGATTAGTCCGTTTTGCATTCTGCAAGGGCTTGGAAACGCTAAAAACGGCTGTTCAACGCCTCCAATCACTTGGCTAACAACGAATAGTTGCTATAATGCCTCGTTCCCCAAAAGGTAGGAGCCTTCATTATGTACGCAATCGTAGAAGACAGTGGAACCCAAATAAAGCTCAGCACAGGTGATGTGCTTGAGGTCGATATCCGTGATTTGGATGGCGATACTTTCACGCTTGAAAACGTCCTCATGATTGCAGGGAAAGGTGAACCAACGATTGGTACGCCATATGTCGAGGGCGCTTCGGTGCTCGTTGAAGTTCTTGAAGAATTCAAGGACAAGAAAATTGATGTAATCAAGTTCAAAAGGCGAAAAGGGTATCGTCGCAAAACGGGTCACCGTCAACGTCTTCTGAAAGTCCGTATTGGTGAAATTTCTGCAAAGAAGAAAACCACCAAAAAGAAAACGACAAAGAAAACGACAAAGAAAACCGACGACGAGTAAATTGGTACTGTACTTATTACGGGGCGACGAGTAGGGCGGCATTTGTGATTTGTCGTGCAATTGTTTTGTTCGGTGTACTTCTAACTCGTCCTGTCATCGAAGCGGGGCTCAAAAGGTCATCGAATCCACCATTGCTGTTTTCCAATGACAAGTTAGCTTCTTCAATGTAAAGGGATATACCCTTTTCAGTTGTGCCCGAAGGCCAGCAGAAACCACCACCGCCGTACACGCCGACTGCACCATTGGAAATAATGTACTGCTTTATCGCGAGGTTAGTTGAGGTAGATTCAAGAGGTGTTTTCCCAGCCACTGGAATCCATAAGAGTTGCAAGTGAATGATTTGGCCTGTTTCGAATTCCCCAGAAACTAAATCTTCCATTGGAATGTCAGTCATCCAGATATCGCCTTCGTTTGCAAAACCCTCCGTACACACTATTGTTGTGCAATTGGCACGAAGAACTGCACGGTCTAGACCCATAGAGTGCACTTCAAGCGCAGAAGTAGAGGAAAACAAGCCACTTGAGGAACACGCAGAAACGAGTAAAAATGACAACAAGAAGAGATTACGCATCGTTGGTCTGGACGATATCCTCGGCAGGTGTCGCCGAAGGCTCCACCGTTGAAGAACTTGCTATCGAGTCGTAACTGATACCAAGGCAAGAAAGTGCATCACGTTCGATGATATCTTTTATCCTTGCACGTGGAATTGGTGGGAGCAGCGTACCTTTAATGGAAACGTTTACGCTGTAGAGAGATTCAATGGCTAGTTGTGGAACAGACATAGGGAATCCAGAGCCAAAAAGTAGTCTATCGATAACGTTTAAACTCCACGCAGTGGATAGCGCGTTGTACACTTGCCATGGTCGCGTTGCAACGCTTGAAACTTCGGCATAGACGTGTTTGTGTTTTCCTGCAAGAACGAACAATTCGTCAATCCACGGGTAGCCCATTTGGGTAAACATAATTCTAAGTTCTGGGAAAGTCCTTGCAACTTCGTCCCAGTGAATTGGTCTTGCAAAATCAAGAACAGCAGATGCTGGAATCGGTTGGGGCATGGTGACAATTACTGGTAGCCCATGTTTGCAGCACCATTCGTATACTCGCATTGCAGAAGAATGCGTTGGGTGGAAACCTGCAAGTGGGGGTGAAAGAGCAACACCTACGAGCCCAAGATCAAGGACGCCTGCAAGGTCGTGTTCAACCGACTCAGCAAGCGGGTCAATTCCTGCGATTCCAAGGCGATGTTGTGGGTCTCGGCCTACAAACTCAGCGATAAGTTCGTTGGGTACATTTGCCCCAACGAGTTCGGCTCTGTGTGCAAAGACCAGAGAGGCATCAATGCATGAAGTTGCTCGGCCGTGTGCTGCAGCGTCTCCGCACTCTTGCGCCCAATTTTTTGGCGTATTTTGAGCGAGGGTTTCTGCTGTATCTGGACCTAGTTGCCTAGCGTCGGACCATATTCTTGTATGACAGTCGATAATCATATATCTCTCCAAGTGATACTGCTCATTGTAACGGCATACATGCCCCTTGGACTATAGAGGTATCATGCTATATATGCCCAATCCTGATGATTTTCAACCAAACAGCCCAGCTTGGAGCGACAAAAACCTCTCGGAAAACCCCCACGCTGTAGTGGATAAGCCAGAACGGGTGGAGGCAATGTTTACGGCGATAGCTCGGAAATACGATTTGAACAATCGCCTTCATTCCATGTGGCAGGATCAGCTTTGGAGGTCTCAAGCAGTTGCAGCAGCGAACCTAAAAGGTGGCGAAGATATAGTTGATGTTGCGTGTGGGACGGGGGATTTAGCGATGGCATTTTATAAAGCCAACGTTGGCTCCGTCATTGGCATTGATTTTACGAAAGCTATGCTTGACCTTGCAATCGTCAAAGCAAATATTGCCAAGTACGACATTGATTACAGGCAAGGGGATGCGATGCATTTAGAGTTGCAAGATAATTCTGCCGATGTTGTTTCTATCGCATTTGGGATACGGAATGTGCAGGATCCAGGCAAAGCATTCGATGAGTTTTTTCGTGTTTTGCGTCCTAATGGCAAACTTATCGTGCTTGAATTTTCAACACCAAGCAATTCCTTGATTCGATGTTGTAATGATTTCTACACAAAAAAAATTATGCCAATCACGGCAACAATTATCGCTGGTGACACAAGCGGCGCGTACAAATATTTACCCAAGAGTATTGAAACTTTTACAGACGCAAAAGAACTCGCCGCCGAAATTGAACGCGCAGGTTTTACTGAAATCACTCAAACTCCCCAAACGTTTGGAGTTTGTACGATTACTAGCGCAGTAAAATCTTAGTTTGGATTATCGGATTCTTCTTTGGGCGTAAACGCTTCTGCGTTTTTCATGGCTTTGCGTACAAGTTCGTAATCCTTTGGCGTTGCTTTTGTAAAACCGGAACAGCCAAGTTCGCCGATGATTTTAGAATCCACAAGTTCAAGAAGCGAAGCAGTAATTGCATCTTTAATCTTTTGTGGTAAGTCAGCCCGAGCAACCCATGGCTTTGTGACATTTTCAAATGCGACGACGATTTTTATCTTGTCAGGGTTGCAAAGTTTTTTATATGTCGATGCTTTCACTGCCCCTGCGTCATGTGTGCCAGTAATAACTGCTTTTGCAACAAGATCGTGACGATGGACAAAATCAAAATCTTTGAGCGTATCTGCAGAAACTCCTGCATCGACCATGAGCGATTGGGCAAGGTAACGACCAATCGTTGAATTGCTATCTCCAAAAGCAAAAGTTTTGCCTTGTAAATCTTTGATTGCGTTAATGCCACTCTCTTTTTTTGCGATGATTAAACCGTTGAATCGCTTGAGCCCTTTGCGTAACTCCATTGCAAGTAATTGTATGTTTGGGTTTAACTCCTCTGCAAGAATATAGGAAGCTGGGCCAAACCGCACAAAGTCAACATCTCCGTTTGCGAGCGCTTTAATGCCAGAGGCATAATCTTCAAAAATAGTAAGGTGAATATCGACTTCTCGTTTTAGTTGCGTTTCAAGCGTTGCGCTAAGTGCCTCAAGTACCGGAGTGAATTTGCGGTACATAGTTGTCGCTCGGTCAGATGGGTAGACACCAAAATGTAATCGCAACGGTGTCTCCTGACCGAAGCAGAAATTGCAGCATACGAGGAGAAGAAAAGTAATTCTGTACATGCTATTAGGATAGTCGGATTTTAAAGGGCTGCAAGAATTGCATCGACATTTTCTCCCGCATCGCCAAACAACATCGATGTATTCTCATTGAAAAAGAGCGGATTACCAACGCCAGCGTATCCTGTGCCCATGGAACGCTTCATGACGATGACATCTTTTGCGTTCCATACTTCAAGTACGGGCATGCCTGCAATTGGACTGTTTGGGTCATCCAGCGCACTTGGGTTTACGATATCGTTTGCGCCGATGACCATAACGACATCGGTATCGGAGAAAGTATGATTGATTTCATCGAGTTCAAGGACGATGTCGTAGGGAATGTTTGCCTCTGCTAACAAAACGTTCATGTGTCCAGGTAGCCGACCAGCAACTGGATGGATAGCAAATAAGACTTTAGTGCCATTGTCACGAAGTTTCTTTGTGATTTTTGCAACGGTATGCTGTGCTTGTGCAACAGCCATTCCATACCCCGGAACAATAATGACACTCTTTGCGTTTTTAAGCAACGTTGTCGTAGCGTTAGATTCGATTGAAGTGACTTCGCCATCTGGAGTATGCAATGGTTCGCCACCACTATCGCCTGTGCCAAATCCACCAAGAATTACACTAACAAGTGAGCGGTTCATACCTTTGCACATAAACAAACTCAGAATTAATCCACTTGAGCCAACGAGCGCACCAACAATTATGAGAAGGTTATTACCGAGCATAAAGCCAGCGGCAGCAGCAGCCCAACCAGAGTAACTGTTGAGCATGGAAACAACGACGGGCATGTCCGCGCCTCCAATTGCCATGACAAGGTGCACGCCGAGTATGCCTGTGATAACCATAGCAATCAACAACGCGGTAGTCGGATTAGCGATGATTCCGTGTGATATGAATTCCATCCCTAGCCAAACTGTTGCAGCGAGTGCGATAAGGTTTAGGAAGTGACGTGCAGGCAAGAGTAGAGGAGTACCAGAAATCAATCCTTGTAATTTCGCAAATGCAACTACGGAGCCTGTAAATGTAATTGCGCCAATACAAACGCCAACGTATATTTCAATGTTGTGGATTACTCCAGCAATGCCCTCATGTGGGATTGTGGTTTCATCGAGTTGCAAACTTAAGCCAACAAGAACGGCAGCAGCACCTACGAAACTGTGCAAAATTGCTACAAGTTGTGGCATTTCTGTCATCTTGACTCGAGCGGCAAGGAAACCGCCGATGAGCACTGCAGGTAAAATTGCTAGAGCGAGTGTGCCGTATCCTGTAACTTTGTCGCTCATAGTGATGGCAACAAGTGCTAAGAGCATGCCAATAATTCCATACCAATTGCCTCTGCGCGCAGTAGCTTGATTAGAAAGTCCGCCGAGGCTCAATATAAAAAGCACAGCAGCAATGATATAACAGATGATGACTACATTATTTGACATAAATTTATTGCCTAAACATCGCGAGCATACGGTTTGTAACGAGGAACCCTCCAACAACATTGATTGCTGCGAGAAGTATTGCAGCGGCACCAAGGATGACGCTGGTATTAATTTCGGGGCGTGAGATCTGCAATATGCCACCGATGATAATAATGCCAGAAATTGCATTTGTGACACTCATCAATGGGGTGTGCAGGGCGGGTTTGACGTTCCAAATAACTTGCCAACCTACAAAACATGCAAGTACGAAAACCGTAAGTTGACCGATGAACTGCTGCACAAATTCGTCTTTCTCTGGAAGGCTGCTCGCAGCGATATAAAGACCGATAGCAACAGCAAGGAGAATGGTGTATTTGAGAACAACTCTAATGGGACAACTTTTGTCTTCTTGAGGTACTGTTGCGGGTTGTTTCTTTTCTTTTTCTGGTCGTTTGCCAGTGTCAACAGAATATTTTGGTCCCGGATTTTTTGGTTTAGGGGGTGGCCACATGACGGTACCGTCTTGGGTCACAAGTGCACCGCGGATAACTTCGTTTTCAAGGTCGACTTTGTATTGTTCTGCGCCGCCCATCTCATCTAGGAGATGCACAATACCCGCGCTATACAAACGGCTCGAAAGAGCCGCCATTCGACTTGGCAAATCGGTATAGCCAAGAATAGTTACGCCATGGTGGACGACTTTTTCGTTCGGTTTCGTGAGCGAACAGTTGCCGCCTTGTTCTGCTGCAAGGTCGACAATGACTGAACCTTCGCGCATGGATTCAACCATGCCTGCAGTGATAAGTTTCGGAGCTTCTTTGCCGGGAATAAGCGCGGTCGTAACAATGATGTCAACGTCGATTGCTTGTTCGGCGAATAATTTCATCTCCGCTTTAATGAATTCGTCACTCATCGTTTTTGCGTAACCGCCGCCGCCTTCGCCATCTTCATCTGGGAAATCAAGTTCGAGGAATTCCCCGCCTAAACTTTCAACTTGCTCTCGAACAGCAAGGCGAGTGTCAAAGGCACGTACGATTGCGCCAAGACCTTTCGCAGCGCCAACTGCTGAAAGCCCAGCAACGCCACCGCCGATGATAAGTACTTTTGCGGGTTCTATTTTTCCAGCGGCCGTAATCTGACCAGTAAAAAAGTGTGGAAACTCGTTTGCTGCTTCGATAACAGCACGGTAGCCCGCTATGTTTGCCATCGAACTAAGTGCGTCCATTTGTTGGGCGCGTGTAATTCTCGGAATACAGTCCATTGCAAGTGCAGTTACATGCTTTGCGCTTACATTTTTGAGAAGGTCATCATTTTTTGCAGGCCAGAAAAATGAGATAAGCGTTGAGCCTTTTTTCATCAGCGCTACTTCGCTTGAAAGTGGTTCTCGAACTTTAATAACGATATCACTTTTTGCCCAAATTTCTTGGGCTTCCTCTGCAATTGTTACGCCGACTTCTTCGTATTTTGCGTCGGAATAATCTGCGTCGTCGCCAGCTGAAGACTGCACAATAATTTCAAAACCCATTTTACGGAGAGCCTCTGCGCCTCTTGGTACGAGTGCGACTCTTCGTTCATCGGGATAAAGTTCTTTAGGTACACCAATAATCATTTTTGGGCTCCAAATAGGTAGAGCCCCTCATTCTACCTCATTACGAGCAGTATTGCACTCTGTACAATGGAGGTTGAGATGGCCCAGAACAAGACCCAAAAGACTAAAAACAGTGTTGCGGCTTTCATTAAGTCTGTTGAAAAAGGCAGGCAAGCAGACTGTAGAGAAATTGTAAAGATGATGCGTAAAGCAACTGGTTCAATACCTACGATGTGGGGCGAATCGATTATCGGTTTTGGGGATGTGCATTTAAAATATGCAAGTGGTAGGGAACTTGATTGGTTCAAAATTGGATTTTCGCCGCGTAAAAAAGAAATCTCTCTCTACCTAACGTGCAATATCAAGAAATTCGGTAAATATGTAAAGAAACTAGGCCCGCATAGAGCAGGCAAGGGGTGTTTGTATATAAAATCATTACAGGATATTGACATCAATGTGCTTCAAGAACTTTTTAAATCAAGCGCTCAAACATGACAGGAGAGCAACATGCTTACAACGACAGTGCCAGCAACTACCATAGAGCCAGCATTAACAGGTGCAGCAGGCGGCGCTATCGCTGTGGGTATTCTATTTTTACTCGCAATCGGAATCGCACTTGAAGTTTTGATGATGGTTGGTCTTTGGAAGGCTGCTTCGAAGGCAGGAATATTTGGCCTCTGGGCAATCATCCCGATCGTACAATTGTTTACTTTAGCTCGTATTGCTGGTAAGCCCACATGGTGGGGGCTGCTGTGCTTGGTTCCCTTTGTGAACTTAGTCATTTTAATCATTTTCTATATTGAAATTTCAAAGAATTTTGGGCGAAGTGTTGGCACAACGCTTGGGCTGGTATTTTTGCCCTTCATCTTTTGGCCAATCTTGGGCATAGGTAGTGCAGAATACAAAGCAAATTAACGACCCCGCGGGTAGGTATTAATCTTATGTATTGGCGTTTCCGCTCATTTTTCGTGGAATGATACTAAGTGCTAGAACTGCTGCGAAAAAGCAGACAATACTACCAGTGACATAAGAAGCGCTTGTACCGTCATGAATGGTTTGTCCCTTAGAAAAGGATTCAATCACAGCTCCGGCAAGGGTGACACCGATTCCGCCAGTCATGACAACAACAGTAAGCCCAGCACTACTTGCAAGACCGATGGCATTTTTTGGCAACGAGATGATGGACCCAACAAGCGCAATAGAAAAACCCCATCCACAACCTGGGCCTGCAATCGCTAACCCGATAAGAATGCCAGTGTTGTCGTTTTGATTCCAAAGAATATAACCACCCACTCCCTGTAAAAGTAACGAGAGAATCATCGTTCTTTTTTCGCCGATACATGCGATAACACGCGAGAGGAAGAAACTTGAAATTGCCACGGTGCCACTGAGTGATAAAAAGAACAACCCCGCTTTGAGTGGATCGTAAGAAAATACTTTTTGCAATACGATTGTGGTTGTAAAAATTGCTAAAGCCCAGAACAAATTTGATAGCGAGCCACACGAGACAAAACCAAGAAAAGTTCTATTTTTAAATAGCGAAATATTAATGAGCGGGTTCGCAGTGCGTTGCTCCCATTTGACGAATAAACAAAACGAAATTGCTGTGCAAGCGGCAATGATAATGCTCTGTATTGATGTAACACCCCAAATGTTTATTTTTGCAATCCACATTGCAAGAGATATGATTCCACCAAGTAAAAACAAGATTCCAAGGTAATCAATTTTTGTAGTCGTCGTAGAATCTTTTGATTCGGAAGTCCCAAACAATACCATGCAAAACGCGAACACGGCAATGGGGGCGTTTAGGAAAAAAATCCATGGCCAGCCCAGTGATTCTGTGAGAATTCCTCCCACTACAGGTCCGATTGCAGCCCCAAGTGCGCCAATGCCGGTTAACAATCCGAGCATTTTTGTCAGTGTATTTGTTGGAGTTGCATCACCAAGAACCGCGGTTGACAGAGGGTAAATTAAGCCCGCTCCTATGCCCAGTGCAACACGCGCCATAATTATCATTTCAATTGATTTGCATAAGCCAACCCAGATTGAAAATAGTCCAAAAAGTATAGTGCCAATGAGTAATAGTTTTTTTCGCCCAAATATATCACCAAGTCTTCCTGCAATTGACATCGTTGCGCAAAAAGAGATTATGTATGCAGAGATTACCCAGTCTAAGGAAACAGCGGAAACTGTAAACTGCTTAGCCATATCTGGAAGCGCAACGGCGACAGACCAATAGTCGATATTAACAACAATGACGCCAAGGGATACTGCCAGAAGTGTTTTCCATGCGTGGGTCATTGTTCACCTTTCATAGTAACAACAAATCATAGTAATTTTAATTATCCGAGAGTAACTCAGCACATTTTGAGCGGTTTGTTAACCGCTTGATGTTTAAGTTTGGGGGTGGGTTTGAAGGATAACCACGTCGTGATACCGTTCGCTGCGGGCCATAAGTTCGTCGTGCGTACCAGACTCTATGATTTGTCCCTTGTCGAGAACAAGAATTTGATTGGCATCACGAATAGTACTCAACCGATGCGCAATGACAAAACTCGTTCTGTTTTTGAGTAATGTCGACAAACTGTGTTGAATAAGGCGTTCTGATTCAGTATCAAGATTGCTCGTTGCTTCATCGAGAATGAGAATTGTTGGGTCAGCAAGCAGTGCCCGTGCTATCGCAATACGCTGGCGTTGCCCACCGCTGAGTTTGACTCCTCGCTCACCTATTTCCGTTTGGTATTTTTGCTTAAAGTCGTCGATAAAGTCATGCGCTGCAGCTTGTTTTGCAGCAGTTTGAATTTCTTGCGCTGTAGCACCGCGTTTTCCGTAAGCGATGTTGCTTGCGATTGTGCCCTCAAACAAGAAAATGTCTTGCTCGACAATACCAAGCAACGTTCGATACGAATCTAAATTAATGTCTTGGAGCGACAGACCGTCAAGTAGTATTTTTCCTGCAGTGCAATTATAAAATGCTGCAACCAAATTGCAAAGGGTCGTCTTGCCAGAGCCACTAGGACCAACAAGTGCTATGGTTTCACCCTCTTTTGCATCAAATGAAATGTTGTGGAGAACATCGGTATCTGTACCGGGGTATGCGAAGCAGACATCTTCGAAGGAAACAACCCCACATGTTGAACCACTAGAAACTTTTTTTCCCCCTAGATGTTCGTCTTGTTCCGTTGGTTCATCGAACAAATCAAGAACTCTGTCGAGGGCAGCAAGTGAGTTTTGCAATTGCGTTGCGCTTTCGGCGAGCGTTGCAAGTGGACCCATCAGCATCGCTAAGTACGTCAAGAACATGACGAGGTCGCCAGCAGTGATTGCTTGCGATACAGTGATTTCGCCCGCTGCTATCAGTTCTCTGTCGTGTAAGACCTGCCATCCACCAAACCAAAGCAGGGCAGCAGTTGCAACGGGAATAAGCACTGACCATGCAATGTCGATACCCCTAGAAAGCCACCAAGCGAGAAGTTCTTTTCGAACAAGCAAATGATTTGAACGAATCCAATTGGAAGCCTCTGTTCGTTGACGAGAAAAACTACGTACAACACGCGCTCCTCCAAATGATTCTGTCACCATCGCATCGCAATGTTGGCGCGTTCCGCGGATTGAACGCCAGAGCGGACGAATCCTGCTTATCCATGTTCTGTGGGTGAAAAAAACTATTGGAAAAAGCACAACAGAAAAGAGCAATAATCGCCAGTCCACAAAAAGCAAAATGAGCAGAATGCCAACAAGCTGGATTATCGCCCTCCATGGGTTGTAGCAAAGTCCAAACACAAGTTCACCGATTGCGCCTGCATCTTCGCGAACAAGTGAGGCAGCCCCGCCAGATCGGAGTTGGTGTATTCGGTGCAGCGGCAAGGAGGTCGCATGCATGAATGCTTTGCGCCTCAAGAGCACTTGGATTCGCTTTGTTGTTCTTGTTGCAATCCACCGAGCGCGTACACTAAAGCTGAGTGCTATGAGAGCAAGGAGCACCGTGCCAATAGCAATAACAGCGAGAAGCGTCGTTTTATTTGTAAGCGATGGGAAAGTCTGGGTGACTTCATGTGGCAGGGCTTGATCACCGAGGATGTTGTCAAAGACAAGTTTAGTTGCGGCAGGCGGGATCAGTCCAACCAACGAGCCGACTGTGAGAAAGCCAAGTGACCAGAGTATATCTTTGCGATTTTTACCAACTATTGAAAAGAATGCACGCAACAATCCCCCAAATGAGCGTGACCGTTCTGCGATGGCTCTCCCAGTACTAATCGAAGCATAGTCGCCGCTTTGTACTGCACCCTTCAATTGCTCCTTGAACAGTCGGTATCTGAATTTACTTGATCGTTGTTCTGCCATTGAGAAGGGGATTGTATACCATGCACGCATGACACCTTTCCATGAATTTGCA
>JACNLR010000163.1 GCA_014381385.1 Planctomycetota bacterium
ACCCCAAAGGAGTCTGACCCCAAAGGAGTCTGACCCCAAAGGAGTCTGACCCCAAGCTACAATGCGCAAACTATGCCCACGATTACGATAGATGGAAAACCATTGGAATTTGAACAGGGTCAGTCGATCCTTGATGTTGCCCACGACAACGGTTTGGAAATACCGCACTATTGTTATCACCCATCCTTGAGCGTAGTTGCAAATTGTAGGATTTGCCTTGCGGAGGTGTGGGCCCCAAATCCACGAAATGACAACAAGTTGGAGCCGATGCCCAAACTTTTGCCAACATGCCAAACGCAAGCTGGAGATGGGCAAGTTGTGTACACAACATCGCCAAAAGCAACTGCAAACCAAAAGGCTGTCATGGAAATGTTGCTCAACCACCACCCCATCGATTGCCCAACGTGCGATCAAGCGGGTGAGTGCGACCTACAAGATTATGCATACGAATATGGTCGCGGCGAACGTCGGTGTGACACAGAAAAAATTACACAATCTAAAAAAGACATCGGCGACAACATTATGTTGTATGGCGACCGTTGCATTATGTGTACAAGGTGTGTTCGATTTACGGATGAAATCACCGGCACGTCAGAACTGTTGATTGACGGACGAGGTGCGAACGAGTGCATTGATGTATTCCCAGGCATCGGGATTAATAATGAATTGAGCGGAAACGTAATTGACATTTGTCCAGTGGGCGCAATGCTCGACAAAGATTTTATGTTTCAGCAACGTGTTTGGTTTTTAGATACAGCCCCATCGATTGACCCACTTACGAGTAGTGGCGACAACATAATTATCGAACACAATAACAACAAAATCTACCGCGTAAAACCTAGGACTAACCTTGAGGTAAACGAGTATTGGATAACCGACGAGGTTCGGTATGGTTGGAAGTTCGTTCACGATGAAATTCGAAATGTAGAAATGAATGAAGACGCTGAAATCATTGCAGCGGACAAACTTCAGCAAGCAAATTCTATTGCATTGCTCGTGAGCCCAATGCTCAGTTGTGAAGACGCTTGGCTCCTTGCCCAACTTGTCCGTGGAATAGATAAAGATGCGGTGATTGGTATAGGCCCTGTTCCCGTTGCCGGTGAAGATAAAACATTTAAAAGCGGTTTCACTATTCGAAGTGAAAAAGCACCAAACGCTCGGGGCGTAAAACGTGCATTAGGCAATGCTCTTTCTTACGAAGAGTGGCGAAATCAAATCGCAGGAGCGGATACCGTCGTAGTCACAGGAAATTATCCTGCGAGTTGGAGCACCCCAACGATGAGCGAGAGCCAAACGCTCATCCTCATCGACACACTTGCTAACAGTCTGACAGAGCGAGCGGACGTTTTCATTCCTGCTGCAACATGGGCTGAAAAATCCGGCACGTTTGAAAATTGGGACAATAAACTACAGTTGTTTGAACGGGCTATTTATCCACTTGGCGAGGCGCAAGCGGAAGGTCAAATTGCGATGAATCTGCAAGCACTTGTAGATGATATGGAAGCGACAATCTTTAATGCTGCAACAGTCAGAAGACGCATGGCAGATGCAGGCATTGCTGGCATGCTCGAAGTAGAACTTCCCGTTAGTACGAACCGCGTCGTCACTGATATGCCGCTATCTGAAATTTAGGGCTGAAATTTAGGGCTGAAATTTAGGGCTAAAGTGAATTCACTCTACAGTTTCAAATTCAGCTGTGAAGTGTCGCAGTGCGCTTGGCTGTTTTGTAATTCGTACGCCCTTGATGGTGTCCTTGATTGTGTTAATGTATTCAAGCACTTCTACAACGTAATCAATATGACTTTGGGTATAAACCCGACGAGGGAAGGCGAGCCTTACTAACTCTTTGTCTGAAAACTTTTCACTTCCATCTGGTTGTTGCCCGAACATTACGCTTCCAATTTCACTTGCTCGGATTCCACCCACGCGATAGAGTGTATTTGCAAGTGCCCATCCAGGATATTGTTCTTGCGGAATGTGGGATAACCACGCCTTAGCATCAAGATAAATTGCGTGTCCACCGGGCGGTTGTAAAATGGGAATTGACATCTCTGTTAAGCGTTCACCTACGTACGCAACCGTTCGCACCCTATAGGCTAAGTAATCTTCTCGGAGCGCTTCGTACAAACCAATAGCAACCGATTCCAAGTCGTAACCGGCAAGACCGCCGTACGTTGGAAAGCCTTCAGTCAGAATCAACATCGACCGACACTTTTCAGCAAGCGCATCATCGTTGAGCGCAAGGAAACCGCCCATGTTTGCCATGCCATCTTTTTTAGCGCTCATGGTTGCGCCGTCTGCGAGCGAAAAAATTTCTCGTGCAATATCAATTGGTGTTCTGTCTTCGTTGCCTTCTTCTCGTAATTTAATAAACCAAGAGTTTTCAGCGAAGCGACAGGCGTCAATAAAGAATGGAACACCACGCTCTTTGCAAAGTTTACTTGCCTCGCGAATATTCTCAAGACTTACAGGCTGCCCGCCGTTTGAATTGTTTGTAATGGTCATCATGACTATCGGAACTTTGTCTGACCATTGGTCAAGAATGGATTTTAATTCATCAATGTCCATGTTGCCCTTAAAAGGTGCAATACTTTGCGTGTCACCACTTCCGGGCGTTGGAATGTCGACGGCGGTTGCGCCGCGCACTTCTATATTCGCGCGGGTTGTGTCAAAGTGTGTGTTGTTTGGAACGACTTGACCTTCTTCGACTGCAGCGCCAAACAAAATACGT
>JACNLR010000094.1 GCA_014381385.1 Planctomycetota bacterium
CTGTCATCGCATCCTCCGCAGCAGAAAGTACGTTTAATTCTGAAGCAACATTGGTTGATTGAGGTGGTTCTGGTGCAGTCGCTGCATCAACTATTGATTCAATTGCTTTGGTGCCATCACCAAGATCAGCAATTTGCCACGTCACGACTGGCAGGGCGCAAGCAAAGGTAATGCTCAGCAAGAACAAAATAGCGAACTTTGCTATATAGATTGCTGCGACCGCAGCAATCACTCCAAACACAAGTGCGATGATAAAAGGAGAAATCCCGACAGAAAGCGAGGGCGCTACCATCAGCCCTGCGCCAGCACCGAGTAATCCTCCGCAAAGTCCAACGGCGGGTTTGAGCAATTTGCCACCAGCAACAATCAAAATGATTGCTGTTATCGTTGCAATTGCTGGGACGATGTACGCTGCTGCTACTTCCATACTTTTCCTTTTATCGTCATTGGGAGAAACTACCACCTTCATTTCACTCTTTTATTTTAAGATATTCAGAACTCCACCTCGCACATACGGTTTACACGATATTTGGCTCCCTGTGCTAGCATATACGGATGAAAGAACAACTCATATTCCTCTTCATTTGCGTATCTATCTGCTATTCAATGGTTGCTTCTGCGCAAGAACAAGGTCCAGAGGCAGCTGGCGATGGTCGGAATCACCTTGGTGAAACGACGAGTCCCTATCTTCTGCAGCACCAATACAACCCAGTGCATTGGTACCCATGGGGAGAAGAGGCATTTGCAGCTGCAAGAACGCAAGGTAAACCGATTTTTCTAAGTATCGGCTACTCAACGTGCTACTGGTGCCATGTCATGGAGCGTGAATGTTTTGAAGATCAAGAAGTCGCTGATGTATTGAATAAAGATTTTATTGCGGTAAAAGTGGATCGCGAGGAGCGACCAGACGTTGACGAGATATATATGACTGCATTGCAGTTAATGTCAAGGGGTAGAGGAGGGTGGCCTATTTCACTTTTCCTTGAACCGTATACGCTGAAACCAATTTGGGGAGCAACGTATTTATCTAAACGTGATTTTATGCATTTTATGAGTACTACAAAAAAAGTGTGGGCCGCTGACGAGCAGGAAGTGCTCGACCGAGCCGATGAAGTTGCAAGAGTCATTTCTTCTAGGCTTACGACTCTTCAATCACCGGTACAAGTTTCACCAGAGATCATCGAAACAGGTGCAGCAACATTGCTCTCTCGATTTGATGCAAAACTTGGCGGTTTTTCCGGTCGACCAAAGTTTCCAATGCCTATCTACAGTGATTATTTGATGGAGACAAGTTGGGATAATCCTCAAGTCCAAAAAGCAGTGAAAAAAACGCTCGACAGCATGCTAATGGGTGGAATGTACGACCAAGTCGGTGGTGGGTTCCATCGATACTCAACCGATGCGAAATGGCTTGTCCCGCACTTTGAAAAAATGTTGTACGACAACGGGCAACTCGTTTCGACGTACGCTAAAGCGTACGAACTTACAGGCGAAGCAACGTATGCAAAAGTTATCGAAGAAACTTTGGACTACGTGAACCGAGAATTGAACGCCCCAGATGGCGGGTTCTTTTCAGCACAAGATGCTGAAACAAACCATCTTGAGGGTGAAACATACCTGTGGAGAGAAGCCGAGATCCGTAAAGTCTTAGAAGACGCAGAAATGGAAGACGAAATTGATTTTGCTCTAACGCTATATGGTGTTAGTAAAGGCACAAATTTTCAAGACCCGCACCACCCTGAAGTGCCACCAACGAATGTACTTTATCTCGGTGACCACCCTGTAGAATTAGCAAAGAAGTATGGAATGTCCTATCCGCAATACCAAGCACGGGTGGATGCTCTTGATGCGGCATTACTTGCTGTACGTGATACGCGAGATCAACCCTTAACGGATGATAAAATTATTACTGCGTGGAATGGCATCATGATTACTGGTTTTGCCGACGCAGGTAGAATTTTACAGAACGATGCATGGATAGATAGAGCTATGTTAGCAGCGAAATTTATCTTAACGGAGATGAAACTTCCAAATGGAAAACTGCTTCGCACATGGCGAGAGGGCAAGGCCGGAGCTGATGCATTTTTAATCGATTATGCTTCCTTTATTCGAGGGTTGCTTGCTATATATAGAGCAAACCAAGACCAGCATATTTTGAGCGCTGCGATTGAACTCTACGATACCGCTCGTGAACTTTTTTACGTAAAAGGCCAGGGGTGGTTCGACACGGAAGAGGGTAAATCAGATTTGTTTGTTCGAACGCGTGCGCTGTCAGATGGTGCGATACCTGCTGCGACGTCGTATATTCTCGACGCTGTTATTTCTTTGTCGGAATTTACAGGCGAGGAACGTTTTGAGGAAGATGTCATGGGTACTATTGATTCAGAAAGCCAGTGGCTAAGCTCGCAGCCTCTTTCAGTTATCGTTGCTGCGAAGAATTTCGATAGATGGGTAAAAGCGCACCCCGAAGAATACGCAAAAGAGCCAATCGATGCCATGCAGAATGACTCGACCGTAAAAATGTCATGTAATCCAGATCGCATTACGCTGTCTGCGGGAGAACCTTCCACGATTTTTGTAAAATTGCAAATGGATCGAGGTTGGCACGTAAACTCGAATGAACCTGGTAATGAATATACGGTACCGCTTTCGTTCACTTCGATTGATGACAACTTGAGCCTAGAAATTACATGGCCAGAGAGTGTAAAAATGGTTTCTGCTGGTGAAAGCGTTTCCGTCTTTGGTGATGTTGTAACCATTCCAATAAAACTGATTGCAAGCCCAAAAGCAAAAGGGAAGATGTCAATAATGGCTCGTTGGCAATCGTGCAATGAAGATACATGTCTCGCGCAAGAAGATCTCCGCGTTCCCTGTACTATTATTGTGGAGTAACACTTTTGGCTTCTCCTCAAAAAAAAATCACACTTATTTCTACTGGCGGCACAATAGAAAAAACATACGATGAACAAGAAGGCATACTCGCTAACGGCACCTCTGTGCTTGAACTGATGCTCGGTTCGCTGCAACTTGATGGAGTTGTAATGACCCATATTGCCTTAATGGACAGGGACAGTAGAGAGATGACCGAGCAAGACCACGAACATATTGCCCAAACAGTTGGAACATGTTCGCAATCTTGCGAGGGCATAGTAGTTATACATGGCACCGACACGCTCTCTATCACCGGAGAATGTATTGTCAGAAAGTATCCAGAGCTAGCAGTTCCTTGCGTCCTTACAGGTGCAATGCGCCCTTGGATTATGCGAAACACGGATGCTCTTCAAAATCTCGTGGAATCCTTTTCTGTTGTAAAATTAGTTGAGCCGGGAGTCTACGTCGCGATGCACAATCGCATACTGCAATTTCCGGGCGTTGTGAAAGATACAAAACACCTACGTTTCGTCAAGAAAGAAAGTTAACCTTACAGATGTCAAATACATATTTGAGCGCTCCAGTCCCTTCAGAGAAAATGCCAAAAGGCATTCCATACATCATTGGCAACGAAGCTGCAGAACGATTCAGTTTTTACGGCATGAAGGGGATTCTCGTTATTTTTATGACGCAGTACCTCTACATGTTGCCGGGTGCTGGAACAGAAGCGATGACAAATACAGAGGCGATGGCAAATTACCATCTCTTTACAACAGCCGTTTACTTTTTCCCAATAATGGGTGCACTCCTTGCAGACATTTTGCTCGGAAAATATTTAACGATTATGCTTTTGAGTGTTGTGTATTGTGCAGGGCACGGTGTTCTTGCGCTTATGGGTTCTACAGATACAATGCCACCGGGAATAGTTCTTGCCATTGGCTTGATTTTAATTTCGGTCGGTTCGGGTGGCATTAAGCCATGTGTATCTGCACACGTAGGCGATCAGTTTGGCAAGAAAAATGCTCGATTGATCGAGAAAGTTTTTGGGTGGTTCTATTTCTCGATTAATACAGGTGCGTTTTTGTCAACGATGCTCACGCCGTGGCTTCTTGAATGGTACGGCCCACACTTGGCGTTTGGCGTACCCGGTGTATTGATGGCAATTGCGACATTTGCCTTTTGGAAGGGGCGAAAAGTATTTATTCATATACCCGCTGGTGGTATGGGGTGGGTGCGTGAAACATTTAGCGCGACTGGCATCAGGGCGATTTTAAAATTAGGAATCATCTATATTTTTATCGCAGTTTTTTGGGCGCTATTTGATCAGACGGGTTCATCTTGGGTATTGCAAGCGGAAGATTTAAATCGGAATTGGCTTGGTATGCATTGGCTCTCTTCACAGATTCAAGCGGTGAACCCAATCATGATTTTGATTTATATACCCATTTTCCAATTTGCTGTGTACCCTCTCATAAACAAAGTATGGAAGTTAACACCAATACGCAAGATATCGCTTGGGCTCTTTGTAATGGTTGTTGGCTTTGCAATGGTTGGCGTTGTGCAAGGGTGGGTCGACGCAGGGGAGCGCCCATCAATCGGTTGGCAAGTTCTGGCATACGCAATTTTAACTGCGTCTGAAGTGATGGTTTCCATTACCGGTTTGGAGTTTGCTTACACGCAAGCGCCAAAGAAGATGAAATCCGTCATTATGGCGTTATTCTTGATGAGTGTATCGCTTGGCAATTTGTTTACTGCGGGAGTTAATAAATTCATCATGGTTCCGGATAAACTCGTCGATGCAAAAGCACTTGTGTCGACATGGAGCAACGGCGATACGGCGGTTGCGGATCGAATAACTCAAGCTGCAGATAAAGGCATAGGCTACGAAGAGCGTGATAATGACGGATTCGAGTTAGTACTTAAAGGCTGGAAAGACTCCCTTGGAGGTGACGATATTCGCGTTGGGTATGCGCCTGATTTTGAACGTGTGTCACTCGTAACATCTGAAGTAGCAGTTATGAATGAAGCTATCGCAATTATTGGAGAGTATTGGGATGAGCACGATCGGTTACCATTTAATGACGAGGGTGTTAGCGCAATTCGTCATCTGCAAGACCCTTGGGGTAAACCCTTGCACTATACGTTAGTGAATCGCCGCAATTTTGAAATTACAAGTGAGGGCCCAGATAAACTATTTATGACTACAAACGATGTTCGTGCGCAAGTACACGTAGATTCAGATACTGTTGTGCAACAGAATGAAAGGGTTAACGAGGCGCCTAAGGGTCCATCTACGTCAATTTTCCATCCAAAGCACTCTTGGATTGTTGTTCGTAAGGCGGAGATAGACGCTGCCAAAGCAAGAAATTCAGGCGATGCTTCGGCAACGTGGGAACAATTTGTCACAGAGATCCAAGCAGAAAACAATGGAGTTATCGTAAAACAGAACCATGCGTTTGCAACAACGTGGCAAATCGGTGGGGCGACAACTCTTACAGGCGCAGCTTATTTTGAATTCTTCACGTGGCTTATGCTCGGTACCGCTATCTTATTCGTGGCAGTAGGGTATTTATATGTGCCTAAAACCTATATCCAAGACGACAGCACTTTATTGGATGAGTTAACTGCAAAGACGGTAGATCCAGACGCTGTGCGATAAGTTCCAATACTCTTTTTTGCCACGGAGGCGCAGAGGCGCACAATGTAGTTATTTACTGAGGTTCATCGCGCGGATTTCAAGCCGGTTTCCGCTTGGTACCAAGAGCATATGCGTCCATTGCTTTGAAGTAGTAGCGATTGGTATGGCCATTCGATTGCGTATGTGGATACCATCCTCGTCACCAGTTGATTGCCTAAGGACGCGGTTGCCTGTTGCAACAAGCCATGTACCGTCTGGTACGGGAGCGGCTGCGACACTATTTGGAACAAGAGATGCCGTGGGTATTGCACCATCGGGCTGCCAGACGACCATCCGCTTCAATATGGGATGGTAGAAAGCGTGCTGTTCATTTCCAGAGAAAGAAGGATTAGTCGTTGCGATTTGCCAAGCGAGTTGTCTCGTTGCGCCGGATTCTACGATAAGAAGGGATATCGCCGTGAGGAGTGGGTCTCTTGCTCGTAAGTCAAGTTCAACGATTGCTAATTGATTTTCGTATATTCGGAAGACACGAAGTCGATCGGTACCAACAAAAAATGGCAGGAGCCAATCGCTCTTTCCATCGTCGATAATTCGAGTTCCTCTTAGCGATTTATATACGACGTGATACCTATCATGACCATCTACTTTTCGAGACCATGCATAGTCGCCAGAATTGTTCATAGCGGGAAAACAATTCATAGAATCGTCTGAGGCAATCCAAGTGAGGGAACCAGTAGCCCAGTCGATTTCTCCAATCCAACGACCTTGTTCACCAAGTGGCGCCGTAACAAGGAGGGAGTGGTTGCTTGCGAACCTGCCAAGCAGTAACCCTTTTCTTGCGATATGAAGAGGTGCAATTCGTCTTCCCTTCACAGGGTCAATCGCGTGTAACTCTAGGTTCGTAGAATCTATTGGTGTATTGGAGTCGCCGCAAAGAATATCTGCTGCGGGTGGATTGCCAAGTTGCACTACGGCGTGGAGACCATCAGGGGAAAAAACCGGCAACGTAAAACGATCCCATGGGAGTACGCCAGCGGGCCAATCTATGTCTGTAGAAGTGGTAGTCTTAGCATTCGTAAGGGGCTTGATTGTTTGATTGAGCGTACGAATTGCTTCTTGTTTTTGCGCTAGGGAGACATGTGGTTTGGTCTTCTGCGAACTTCCACAATTTAAAAGTATAAAAAAGAAACAAAGGGCAACTGTTGTGCGAAATGTAGATCGCATCTGAATGCAGAAAAGATTTCTCATGAGTTGTTAGGGTGTATAGTCAGCGGCTGGGTTACGTAATCGCTGCTTGAGGAAATCAGATTCTTTGTTGTCTTTAATATTGTCAACTTGCTCGTCAACAGGTAAGGAAATTTCCTGTAGCCTCTCAAGGTACTCTAAATTGTAGTTCCCATTGTTGTCGTCGAGTTGATTCACAATAACTGGCGTGATAAATACGAGGAGTTCTTCTCGAATTGTCGTGTCATCGATAGAAGTGAATAGCGCTCCTATGAGTGGAATGTCACCAAGAAGTGGAAATTTACGTTTGACCTTAGATTCGCTTTCTTTCAAGATGCCACCAATAAGTACAGTTTGTCCATCGCGAAGTTGTACTTGGCTTCGGACTTGTCTTCGGGAGAAAATTGGGTTGTCACCAACACCAACGGTCTGTTGGATGTCAGAGAGTTCAACATTAATGGTTAAATCGACATTTCCGTGCGCTGTAATCCGAGGTCGAACATTGAGCATGACACCTACGTCTCGGTATTCAAAGCCTCCCTCAACAAGACCACTGCTTGTAGTGTTGCTTGTGGTACGTACAGGGACTTCTGAACCATTGAAAAAGATAGACTCTTGGTTGTCCGAAGTAAACGTTCTTGGTTGTTGGATAACTCGTACGTTGGTCAATTGGTTTAGTGCATCAAGAGCTATGCCAACGTTGTTTCCAACACCCAACGTAAAGAGCGCGCCGGGCTCGTCAAAGACACCAGAGAAAATCTCTCCAATAGTGCCATCAATATCTCCATTAAAACCTACGGAGTTTTCGCCACTCCCTGCGACCCCAGTTCCCCAGCGGAGTCCGAGTTCTAACCCTTCTGTTAACGTGACCGCAGCAATCGTTGCTGAAATCATGACTTGGCGTGTAGGTTGATCAAATTCTTCAATCAGATCAAGTACGTAACCCATGTACTGCGGTGGAGCAACAAACGCCAGCGCGTTTTGCCTGACGATTGGCACGAGGCGAATTTTTGCAATAAGGGAAGACTCGGGTGATTGCTCATCGGAATTGGCTCCGCCTTGTTGCCAAGGGAAACTCATCTGGCCACCTGTTTCATTATCAGTTGATGTGGCGGAATCGCCAAAACCTTCACCAGAAAGTCCTTGGTCTGGTCTTTGGATAGTTGCTGATACTCCGGGCGCTGCAAGTAGAGCGTTAATTTCCTCAGAAAGTGCAACTGCATCAGCATGTTTCAATTCAACAATTTTGGGTAACCCGACATCGGAAGGTTGGTCGAGCGAGTCTATGATGGAATCGAGGAACGCAAAACTTTCTTCGGTCTTTGATAGAACAAGCAAAGCGTTTTTGTCTGGGTATGCTTCAAAACGGTAGACGCCGCTCATGGCTTCGGTGACATCTGCGCGTTGTGTTTGGCCACCCGCCCTTGAACCACCGCGCGAACTCGCTGTAGTAGAGCCTCCACCGAGAATCTCCACGAGCAAGTTTTTGATTTTAATGGGATCGCTGAAGCGCAAGAGGTACATCTTGCTTGTTTCGATTGGTCTTGGAACATCCCATTCTTGAACGATAAGTTGTTCGATATCTTCCATGATGTCAGGCTCAGCCTGCACTGTGACTGAGTTTTGTTGCATATTGACAGTGAGGCGAAGTTCGACTTCGGCAGTATTTGTAGTTGTTGTGGTAGTACGATTTCTGTTTTGATTTCTATCAGCAGTATTTCTTGTACTTGAAGCTGAACCCGATTCTTCGAAAAGTTCAAGAATATTATTCGAAATTTCTGAAGCATCAGCATATTTCAATCGAAATGTTCTCAACTCTCCACTTCGCCAAATGTTATCGAGTTGTGCGATGAGTGTTTGTACTTGTTGGCAAAGACCAACATCGCCAATGACAACGATTTGGTTGGACTCTGGGTAGACAGTAAGTGGGTTGTCCGACGAGGCGAACATATCGTTGATGTTTGTTGCAATGACATCAGCTGCAGTTTTTTCGACTGCAAAGACTTTGATGACGAGTGTGCCACGGTCCTGCCGGTTCATGACATCGTCGTTGACTCCGAGGACTGGAAATTCGCCGAGGTAATCTTTTATTTGCGTTTGTTGGCCAATGATAATCATATCTTCACGCTCAATGACAGCGATGCCGTTGAGGGCAAATGCTTGAAAGAGAATATCAAGGGCGATGCCACGGCTCACGGGCTCATCGTTTTGTAATGTGATTTTAGAGTTGTTCATTCCCATTTTTTTTATGGGGATAATGATTTTGCCCGTTGTTTCTGCGATGAAGGTGAACGTCTCAGTTACTGCTACATCATCAAAAGCAAGGATGACTTGGCCTTCTGGGACTTCACGCTTAGAAGGCCAGCGAATCATTTTGGTTTCATTATTGCCAACGATGACTTCTACGTCAGTTTCAAAGGCGGGCGTTTCAAAGTCATCTTCAAGTATCTCTACGATTTGTGACGTATTGCTCCCTGATTCTTCAACTTCCTCTGGGAGATCGAGAATTGGTGCAGATTCGGGTGCTGGTCGTTCTTGCCCCGCTGCGAAGGTTGCCAGTGAAAGTAAGATAGCAGCGCTTATCTTTGCTGTGTTTTCTAGTTTAATCATGGGTGTACTTTTGGAATCCTTCTCATTTGCAGAAGTTATGTTTAACAAATTTTTTGTGCAGAGAGTAACGAAATGATGCGTGGGAATATTACTTCAAAATTGGAGTAGAAACTAAGAAAAACTATCGGACTCTCATCGGCAAAATAGGGTGTTGCGTAACAGAAAAGCCTATTTCAAGGAATTGGCTCTCATTAAAGTTTATTGCTCAAGGTACCCGTAGGAGGGGGTTCTTTCGTGCGTATTTTTTAGGGAATAATCCCTTAATTTACCCTTCGACTTCCTTGAAGAAGTCATTGGAAGAGATGGGGAGTGGTTCTTCAAGGAAAAAAGGCTCATCGTCATCAAAGAGATCTATTTCGTACGTACCTCTTCGGTGCTGAACTTTTACCATCGTTGGCTCAAGCGTACTGAGCAATTTGAGACCATCCTTTTCCTCGCCTAGTTGCAACCTGATAACCGGAGAACTACCCGAGCCGTTTCTAAACCATGCTTCGTTTCCAATAATCGCAATGAGTTTTGGGCCGGTATACGTCGCCGGAGCAGGGGGTGGACCAACTGGCTCTGGTGGTGGAGGTGGCGGGAGGTCAACCACTTCCTTCACTGGAGGTGGTGGGGGCGTAGGCCTTGCTATCCGAATAGGCTTAAAAAACGCAGATCTTCCGTTAAACCGTGCGATATCTGCAGCATTATTTTCATCGTATTGCTCGACAAGGGCAACCATCCTGTTACCTGATGGTTGATCGCCCGCTTGAGTAAAGAACGGTGAGACGATTACTGCGAAGGCTATGCACAGGAAAACGAAGAGTACGATGAGCGCACCGATACTCCACCCCAGTGGCCCCTTTAATTTGTCAATGGACATCATCTGCGCCGTCCTCTTGAAGAAGTCGTTAGGACCCAAGCCTCGACGGATAAATCAACGCGGATCATTCTGCCATCTTTTTTCGTTAAGCGAATATCTGAGACCGCGTCAATCCATGGGCTGCCTTCGAGATCGGAGATTACTTTCAATATATTTTCTTGGGTTGCTTCAAATCGAATATCTCCGATTATGGCTTCAAGTTGTTGGCCGCTGTTTGCTATTCCGCGCATCGCGCTATTTTTCATTTTGCTTGATTTTGTCCGTGTATATTCATCATCTTTTACATTGTGCGAGTGTAAGATTGCATGTACAGCATCGGTCATCGCTGCGGCACCGGCGGCTTTGCTCCGTGGGAGCGTAATTGCACCAAAAGCAGTAACGGAATTCTTTACGCTCGATGTAAGTAAAATTGGTGTATTAACTTCTTTAATTTGAAGTTCAATTTCGTCTGCTTGAGCGGACCAACTCGCATCAAGCTGTGCAATTGTTGCATCCCACAGTAAAAAGGAAATCGTGATAACACTAGCCCAGAATGCCCACTGCATTGCCCTTGACCAAGTATTGACGCGTGCTAAGAATTCGTTCATTCTGGTACCTCCTTTAATCGGTCAAGCAGGAGTCTCATCTCAGTACGCAGCCGCTTTTTTGTATCTGGGTCTGTGCGCCCGATGCGCTTAAGTCCTTCTGTAACATCTTTGAGAGCAATATTAGTCTCGTCTCGGCTCATCGTTTTAATAAGTTCAGGCGAGAGCGGGTCTGGGACTCTTGTTCTTGCTGAACCGGAGTCACGCGCGTCGCTGTGGGATTTTGCGCCTGATTCGCGACCGATTGGCCGAGATCGATCCGTTCTTTCGCGGTCGGCATGGTCACCCGTAAATGCTGGAGTATCTGTGTTTTCTGGAATAGTATCAGCGTTTGCTTCCGAAAGTGGCGAGGCATTTTCAGAGTATGACGTCTCTGTTTCGTCAGCAACTTCCACCTTGGGCTCCAAGTCGTTCATGGACATTCCTGCTTGGCGCATCGCAAGTGTCCATCGACCAAAGTCTTTCTCGGGCTTGTATGTTGGTCTTTTGAGTGAATCTGATACGGTAGCCCAAAGGTCAAACTCTCGGTCTCCGTATGTGCCTGCTGGGTTGTATGAAAATTCAATATCTTTATATATACCGGTGAACTGCAAATTTTCTTGCAATAGTGCAATCAATTCAGCAGCACTTTTACCATCGGCGTTTATCGCGCGACCACGGATTGAAATTGGCTCGCCGACATCGATTTGCAAACTGTTGATGTCAACCCCAATAGGCACATTGTTAGTGATGTCAGAAATGAGTTTTGTCATTGGCCATGCAGATTTTGCAAGTTCTTTATAGACGACGTGTTGCTTTCTTTCAAGAACAGCTTCGCTGTATTGCGTCTGGATGTTCGGATTCATGACAGTAAGAACTGCGAGTCGAGTGCCCGATAGAATTGCGGGGCCAAGTGCCAGAGCAAGGACTGCTGCAACGATAAGCCGAGTTGCGAAAGTTCGGTTTTCTAAACGCAATGCTATTTTTTCTAGCGGGCTAGGATGTACTTCGACTGCATGTTGTTGCATCGTCGTAAGAGCTTGCAATGAGCCAGTTGCAGCAAGCAATGCCCCAATGGAAATGCCCCACGTATTCCACCAAGCATTATCAATGTTTGCAATGTGCTGAAATCGTTTTTTGGCTCCGTCAATAATGACATCCGGCAAGAGAAGGATGTTTTGTAACTCGAGGGTTTCTGCAAGTGCGTGTTGCAAGTGCGTGTTCATCGATTGCGTAAATGAATCAGAGTGGTTATGAATAACAGCAGTTTCATTTGCAGTTCTGAGGATGCCTTGTGTAAAGGAATCTCTGCTCGTAGCAATTTCACGGGTTGCTCGGAGTGCGGCACCATTTGCATGTGAAAGTGCAATTGTGACAGTACCGTGCTGCGGATCTGCATAGATGAGGGGTTCCGTGGGTCGAAGGCCATCGAGCAAGGCTGCAAGTGCGACAGCGTCGGGTATGAAACGAGCATTTTCAAGACACTTTGGGTATTGCAACGATGATGACTCTGGCCACGTGACTATGAGACCGACTCGATTGGTCTCGCCTACTGCACCATCAAGTGGAGCGAGCGCTCGTCTGTGTGCTGGGGTACCGCCAAGTAGTTTGGCTTCTGCTTGGAGCCGAAGCGCTTCAATGATTTGATCGTCTTCTACGTCTGGGAGGGTCGTTGTTCTGCAAACTGTGTCGCTGCCCTGCAAAACAGCATAAAGATTCGCTGGAGATTTGGCTGCGACGAGTTCGTTGAGTGCAGCATCGTCTTCAACAGCGATGGTTTCTTGAATTGACGGAGTACCGCTTTCGTCGAGGATCGCAAACAGGCAGTGCCATGTGGTGCCAATCTGATGCACGATTGCGATGTGCAAATCATTTGTGGTTTCAGATTGTGTTTCTGTAGTGCTCATTGCTCTCTGTATTCCAATATCGTCACAGGGAGGGTAGAACGATCGACGATTACTATTATTTCTTGCTCAACACCGCTTCCATTGGCTTTTCCAAGGCTAGAAATCGTATAGACGTTGCTCCTCGTAACAAATTGCTTACAAAGTTGCAAGATATCTGACGATTCGACTCCGGGTATGCTCAGATAGTCCACTGGACTTGTAATTCCGCCCATACTCGATGAACGGATATAGAGAAGTTCCTCAACAAAGCGAGACCGCTCTGGGTAAAGTCGGTAGAGGATTTCTGGTGAAACGGTGTTGATGTTAATTCGCCCTTCGGGAGCTTCGTGTTGTTCAAACAGACTTGTTTCGGCAAAGATAATCCGCAACTGTTCGTCGGTTAGATTGGTGACGCCTTCCGCATCACCAGAAATGGAGCGGAGAGTTGTCGTAAGCAGGGTGGCGAGGGTAGCGTCGTCCGTTCCAGCAAAATTCAGTAATGCATCGGCTTGCTCTGGGGTGACGCCAAGACGCAGTTCAACTGTTTCAGCATCAATATTCCTTAGGTTTATACGCAACTCGCCGCTGTCGGTACCACCACCATCGACGGAATACGTAGTAAGGAGCGACGCCCAACCACCTTGTAAATAGTTATCAGGCTCGTCCCATGGCAAGCTTTCGCCACCATCGTCTTCGTTTGGGTCAAGCCGGTAATCGAGGTCCCAATCTTCACCGCGAACATCGTCTGGCATTACACCAGCGATGAGTTCAAGCTCAGCGATTGAGCGGAGTTTACCGTTTCTTG
>JACNLR010000145.1 GCA_014381385.1 Planctomycetota bacterium
GGTTGAAGCCACCAACACTTCTTTTCGTTTCGTAAAGTTGACTGCTAAGAGTGCTGCTTCTGCGACTGCAGTTGCACCGTCATACAGACTTGCATTGGCAATATCTAATCCCGTTAACCTTGCGATTTGTGTTTGAAACTCGAAAAAAGCTTGAAGGGAACCTTGCGAAGCCTCTGCTTGGTAAGGTGTATATGAAGTTAAAAATTCACCACGAGTAATCAATTGATCTATCAACACAGGATAGAAATGATCATACGCACCACATCCCATAAAGCACGCCATATCGTGAGCGCCATGATTATGAGAAGCCATCTCTGCCAGAGTTCTTTGCAATTCAAGTTCGCTAAGAGCCGGAAGTAAATCTAATCCCTCAGTACACCGAATTGCTTCTGGGATTTCATCAAAAAGCTCGTCAATGTGGTCAATTCCGATTGCCTGTAGCATTTCTTGTCGTTGTAAGGAATTTAATTGGGTGTAATCCATTCAGGTACTCGCTGTATTAGACAGGTAAGTATAAACTCTACTGCATGATACGACTCACATTTATTAGCGTTCTTTTCATTCTTCCTGTGTACGGTGAACCTGCTGGTTCAGTCGTCGATGCTCCACAATCAATACGTCGCTTTCACCCTGAAAGTACGACTGCAGATCGTGCAATAAAAAAATATTTTGAAGAAGCCGGTCCGCTCGCAGTTGAATATTACGAACACCTCACTTTACTCTCAAATCCTTGGATGGGAGGTCGTGAACCGGGCTCGAAAGGAAGTCGAAGAGCTAGCGAGTACATCGTCTGGAATCTACAAAATTATGGGATTACACCAGCGTTCGATGATGGTACATCGTGGTATCAACCATTCACGTTCCAGATTGACAACGATGCCCCAACCTTACTTGATTCCTTCGTCGCTGTTGATGACATGGCACTTGTCCAAGACCGAGATTATGTTGTTCTCGGCAACAGCGGGAGTGGAGAGATTACCGCCCCAGTTGTTTGCATTGGGTATTCGATCGAAGATGGCGAGAATGGCTATACCTCCTTTCCAGAAGGAACTGACATTGAAGGGAAAATTGCGCTGATCCTGCGTTATGAACCACTCGATGAAGACGGTGCAAGCCAATGGGCAAGCAGGCGATTCAGCCCTAATTCAAATATTCGTGACAAAATGCAAGCCGCGGTCGATTATGGCGCTGCGGGAATCATTCTTGTGAATCCACCAAATTGTAGAGATGGTCGACGTGGGCTTGAAAATACGCGTTCAAATCGGTTTGGTGCAACAGACATTCCAGTTGTGCAATTTAGCCATGCGAGCGCTGAACTTCTCATTTCAACTGGTGATCTACAAACACTTCAAACACTTGCCGATGCTGGAGACACTCAACCAACCGAACTTGGTATTGCAACACTTCGCACTGAAGTTGAGCAGTCTGGTTTGCAGGCGCAGAACATAGGCGGAGTTATTCAAGGTCGAGGCGACCTTGCCGAGGAATGGGTTGTTGTCGGAGGGCATTATGACCACGTTGGATTTGGTTACACGGGCACATCCACCCCAGGCGTGTTGCATAGAGGTGCCGACGATAATGCTTCGGGCAGCGCTGCTGTCCTACTTCTCGCAAGGCAGTTATCTGAGTATTACGCAACCTCTGAAGACGATTCAATGCGTTCGATCCTGATGTTATTCTTTGATGCTGAAGAGGCAGGTCTTCGAGGGTCTGCGCATTTTGTCGGTAATTCACCAATTGACTTAGAAAAAGTCAATGCAATGATTAATCTAGATATGGTTGGAAGTTTACGAGACAACAATCTTATGCTTGGTGGAACTGGTACTGCGATTGAATTTGAAACCATCGTCCCAGCAATTTTTGAAGCGTCATCATTAACTGGCAGTTTAAGTCCCGGAGGCACTGGACCATCTGATCACACGAACTTTTATAAGGAAGACGTTCCAGTACTCTTCTTTTTCACGGGGATGACTGAGGAATATCACACTCCTGCTGATCAAGCGTATACCGTAAACCCATTTGGTGCTGTTCTTGTTGCTGAACTAGCTGAGACTTTTGCACTCCGATTTGCAAAAGACCACTGGCTAACGTTCACATCAAACACGCAAGGTGGAGCCAATCGACAAGCCAGAATGGCATCACCTGTCCGTCTTGGAATACATCCTTCATATTCGGCAGATCTTGAGACAGGCATTTTACTTTCAGGTGTAAGTGAAGGTACAAGTGCCGCAGATGCTGGGTTACAAGTTGATGATGTGTTACTCGCATGGAACGATGTTGAACTCACCGGTGGCACGAAATTGATGGAATTACTGCGGGCATCAGCACCTGATGATGTCATCGAGTTTACAGTGCAACGTGGCGATACAAATATCATCATCGAAGTAACATTGAAAGCACCGTAGTGACTGCCACACTCCTTCGAGTGACAGTCACACCCCCCTCGAAACCAAAAGGACAAGCCCCCGAACGGTTGTTCGAGGGCTTGATCGGTGATTGCTTGTGGACGATAAGCCGGATTCTGTCGTGGACGGTCATTCATCTACGTTTGCTGTTGCCAGCAAACTTTTGCACACGACCCGTTCTCATTCCTTGGGCAAGGACATTCACAAACGTGAATCGAGAACTGCTTGCGCTTGCACGCGGTGGGGTTTACCTACGCCATGCTTGTCACCAAGCACGCGGTGCGCTCTTACCGCACCTTTTCACCCTTGC
>JACNLR010000009.1 GCA_014381385.1 Planctomycetota bacterium
ATGTGTATGTCAACTTCGCGGTTGAGTTGGTTTTCAAGCGGAACTCGTATCGCATCAAGTATCGGCGAGAATTTTCGATACATCACAGTTGCACGGTCAGATGGGTAGACTCCAAATTCGAGACGGAGCGGTTCTTCCTGTGCATGGCAAACACAACAGCACGATAATGTGAGTGCAAGAATTACGTTCATACTGTAAGCATACCGTAGTGTTAGAGATATGCAAGAATGGCGTCTACGTTTTCACCAGCATCGCCAAAGAGCATCGATGTATTTTCGTTAAAGAACAATGGATTGCCAACGCCAGCATACCCTGTGCCCATTGATCGTTTCATAACGATGACGTCCTTTGCATTCCAAACTTCAAGAACGGGCATGCCCGCGATAGGGCTATTTGGATCATCGAGTGCGCTTGGATTCACAATATCGTTCGCTCCGATGACAAGCACCACGTCAGTTGCGGCGAATGTGTGATTAATTTCATCGAGTTCAAGCACGATATCGTAAGGAATATTTGCTTCTGCAAGCAATACATTCATGTGCCCAGGAAGTCGACCAGCAACTGGGTGAATGGCAAACAATACTTCAGTGCCATTTTCTTTTAGTTTCTTCGTGATTTTTGCAACGGTGTGCTGCGCTTGGGCAACAGCCATGCCGTATCCGGGCACAAAAATGACCCTTCTTGCGTTCTTTAAAAGTGTGGAAGTTTCAGTGGCATCAATAGAAGTCACGTCACCCTCAGGTGTTTCCATTGGAGTTCCGCCGCCACCATCTCCAGTACCAAACCCGCCAAGGATGACGCTAATCAATGATCGATTCATTCCTCTGCACATAAACAGACTTAGGATTGCGCCGCTTGAGCCAACGAGTGCACCAACGATAATAAGCAAATCGTTTCCAAGCATAAATCCAGCCGCTGCAGCTGCCCAGCCGGAGTAACTGTTGAGCATCGAAACAACAACGGGCATGTCGGCGCCGCCAATTGCCATCACCAAATGAATGCCAAGAATTCCAGTGATGACCATTGCAATTAAAAGATATGTGAACGCATTGACGTCGTGACCCACAAACAGTATTCCAAGCCAAACCGTTGCAGCAAGAATGATTAAATTGAGAATATGCCTTGCTGGAATAATCAGTGGAGACCCAGAAATTGACCCGCGTAACTTTAAAAAGGCAACAACTGAGCCGGTAAAAGTTATTGAGCCAATACAGACCCCCACGAATATTTCGATTGCGTGAATCGTAAATTCAATGCCTTCAAGAGGTTTTGCTTGGGTATCGAGTTGTAAACCAAGCCCCACAAGAACTGCAGCAGCACCAACAAAACTGTGAAGAATTGCAACGAGTTCTGGCATTTCTGTCATCTTGACTCTTGCCGCAAGTGTCCCACCAATAAGTACGGCTGGGAAAATGGCAATGGCGAGGATTCCATAGGATGTCACAGCATCGCTCGCAGTGACAGCGCCAAGAGCAATGAGCATTCCAATAATTCCAAACCAATTTCCGCGTCTTGCAGTTTCTTGGTTGGAAAGTCCACCTAAGCTCAGGATGAACAAGACTGCTGCGACGATATAACAAATTGTGACTAAACTATTTGGCATTGAGTCTATCGCCTAAACATCGCAAGCATTCGATTTGTAACAAGAAAACCACCAGTAACATTGATGGCTGCAAGTAGAATTGCTATGCCACCAAGAATCAGTGTCGCATTTATCTCGGGTTGAGAAATTTGTAGTATCCCGCCAATGATGATGATTCCCGAAATTGCATTTGTCACACTCATCAGTGGTGTGTGTAAGGCTGGCTTGACATTCCAAATGACTTGCCAACCGACAAAACAAGCAAGAACAAAGACTGTAAAGTGGCTTAAAAATGATTTGGGTACATTTGTCCCAACATAGACAATGCCAACAGCAGCAGCAAGAAGAATCAGAAGTTTGAGTCCAATCAAAAATGGACAACGGCTTGCTTTTTCAACTGGAGTTTCTGTTTTAACTTCTTCTTTCTCAGGGCGAGAACCAGTATCGACGGAATATGCTGGACCGGGATTTTTCGGTTTTGGAGGCGGCCATGTAATTTCACCCTCAAGTAACACGAGAGCCCCGCGAATGACATCGTTCTCCTTATCAATCGTGTAGTGTTCAGTGCCGCCCATTTCATCAAGAAGATGAACAATTCCAGCGCTGTACAAACGGCTTGAAAGGGCAGCCATTCGACTCGGCAAGTCGGTATACCCGAGAATAGTGACTCCGTGATGCACAACTTTTTCATTAGGAACTGTGAGAGTGCAGTTGCCGCCTTGCTCTGCTGCTAAATCTACGATTACAGATCCTTCTCGCATACTTTCAACCATGCCGGCTGTAATGAGTTTCGGAGCTTCACGTCCAGGAATCAGAGCAGTCGTGATAATGATGTCAACTTCGATCGCTTGTTCAGCGAAGAGTTTCATTTCTGCCTTGATGAACTCGTCACTCATTGTTTTTGCGTAGCCGCCACCGCCTTCGCCATCTTCTTCTGGGAAGTCGAGTTCAAGGAACTCACCACCTAAACTTTCGACTTGTTCGCGGACAGCAAGGCGTGTGTCAAACGCACGAACGATTGCACCTAATCCTTTTGCAGCACCAACTGCAGCAAGTCCAGCGACGCCACCACCGATAATCAGCACCTGCGCAGGATCAATTTTACCACCCGCGGTAAA
>JACNLR010000008.1 GCA_014381385.1 Planctomycetota bacterium
AAGTCTCCCCCTTTCCACCAATAACCGGTGATTGGCCGGAATGTCACTCATCGCTTGCCCAAACGCGCGTAAAATTTTTGTAAACTATGCCAATGGTTGAAGATGAGGCGGGCACAAAACTGCCAGTGTGTGCAAGTAACGTAATCAACGAAATTTGACGGATATATGTTGATTTACCTGCCATATTCGGGCCAGTAATCAGCGCAAGTGTTTCATTCGAAAGAGAACAATTGTTGGGAACAAATTTTTCTTGAAGTAGCCTGTCAAGTACTGGGTGTCTTCCATCTACGATTTCAATAATGGAATCTTCAACAAGATCTGGCTTAACGTAATTGCTACGTAAAGCAGTGTTCGCAAACGATGTAAGTACGTCAAGGGCTGCAATCGAGTCAGCGTAAGATGCAATAGAAGATAGATGTGACGAAATGGTTGCACAAAGTTCTGAAAACAATTCTTGCTCTCTTGTTAAAGCTTTCGACTGTGCGCTTAAGACTTTGTTTTCGAATTCTTTTAACTCAGGAGTGATATACCGCTCAGCATTTTTCAGCGTTTGTTTACGAGTGAAGGAAACGGGAACTCGACTTGCTTGGGCGTGTGAAACCTCAATATAATATCCAAAGACTTTGTTGTATCCAACTTTTAACGTGTTGATACCAGAGGTTTCGATTATTTCCGATTGGTATTTTGAAAGCCAAGTTCCAGCATCTCGCTGTAGCATTCTTGCTTCATCGAGTTCAGAGTCGAAACCATCACAAAACAATCCACCTTCTCGCATGTGCGCAGGAGGTGCTTCGACGCATTGCGATTGAATTATTTGTCCAAGAGGCACAAGCGCGTTCGATAGATTCGCAAACGAAGTTTGTATGTGTTTCGTTGCTGGGGCTCCAAGGAGATCTGCGAATTCGCCGCATACAGTTATGGAGTTTCCAAGCGCAACAATATCTCTTGGCGTAACTCGCCCCATTGAAACTCTGCCAGCGATTCTTGCAACATCCTGAACTTGGTCGAGAGTAAGTACTGTTGCTCTTAGCATTTCTTGATCAGAAAGGAATTGCGTTACGACTGATTGGCGTTTTTCAATGGCATCTTTACAAGCGAGCGGTTCGCAAAGCCAGTTTCGGAGCAATCGTTTCCCCATCGCAGTATGGCATCGCTGCATCACCCAAAGCAATGAACCTTCCGCACAGTTCCCCATCATCGTTTGTTCTACTTCAAGTGAACGAATTGTTGTCGCGTCGAGTGAGACGAAAGTTTGGTCTTCCTTGATTATCGGGGTGCGTAGGTGTCGCAAATCCGATTCACTAGCCTGTGTTTGTTTGAGATACGAGAGTAATGCGCCAGCTGGACCGATTCGCGAATCAATGTTTGTTAAACCAAATCCTTCAACGGTAGTTACGCTGAACTGTTTTTCCAGAACGCCCATACCCTCGGCAGTGGCGAACATCCACGTCGGGCGAAGCGTGACTGCAACAGAAAACCGTGCTACCTGTTTTTGTAACTGCTCTTCATCTTCTGGGAGTAGTATTTCACAAAGTCCAAGGCGTTCAACCAAATCGTCAAGTCGCCTTGTTTTGCATTGGTGTAGTTCAAATGCACCAGTTGAAAGTTCAATTGTTGCTATAGAAATAACATTGCCATCGCCTCGCATCGCACCGATAACGTTTGATTTTGCTTCATCGAGTAGAAACTCGTCAACGAGGGTGCCGGGCGTGACTACTCTTGTAACTCCACGTTTCACAACGCCTTTTGCTTGTGCTGGATCTTCGAGTTGTTCACAAACAGCGACACGGAATCCTTGCTCGACCATCCTTCGCAAATAGCCTTCTGCTGCGTGGTGGGGGACTCCAGCCATGTCGAGACCATTACCGCGCTGCGTTAGTGTTAATCCAATCGCTTTGGAAACCGTTCGTGCGTCTTCATCAAACATTTCATAAAAGTCGCCCATGCGAAAGAAAAGCACACACTCTGGGTGTGCTTCTTTCATCGCGCGATACTGTTGCATCGCTGGTGTGGACCATGGATTGCTTTGGGATTTACTCTTCTTACCCGCCGTTACCTGTGTCATAGCAATATTCTACTACAAGCAAACTCAAGTACACTCTCCCCATGCAGCGATGAGAATAAGAATATCCCCCACATCGACGGTGCCATCCCCATTGAGGTCGGATTGGCCACCCGTAGATCCCCAGTCTGCAATCAGAATGAGAATGTCAGCAACGTCAACTGTACCGTTTTCGTCAATATCGCCTTGGCAAGTCTGTATGTAGGCGTTCAATACAGTTTGCGTTGAACCGATGATATCTCCAGAAGAGCGGAATGTCACCGAATCCGTAATCATAAGCAAATCGTCGAATCCGTCTCCATTTATGTCCGAGGCTCGAGCGAGCAGCGGACTGAGCAGTGCGCCTTCTTCGTATTGAATATCAGTGAAGGTAATAGTTCCACCACCAGCAGGCGAGTCGTTGCGAAGTACTTTCGTAACAATATTTTCACTGTCGATATGAAGTGCGACAACCGCAAGATCTAAATCGCCATCGTCATCCATATCAATCGCTGCGATTGATTGAGGGTTAGAATAGCCCGCAAGTGGTAGTTGGACGGGAGTTCCATACGTGCCGTCAACATTTTGAAGTACGACATTTATTGTGTTTGCTACAGGGTCAGCAGTTACAAGATCGTCAC
>JACNLR010000007.1 GCA_014381385.1 Planctomycetota bacterium
AGCACTCGCCCCCCCGAAGTAGTCAGTTCCCCGCCACTACAATCTGTACCTGCTTGAAATACAACAACTTGATTTGATGACTCTGCAGTGTCAATACCAGTAATGACCTGTCCTTTTACATAAGAACCGGGATACCCCTCGCTGCACATCACAACACAACAAGAAACACTATCTTCAAACTCTATTGACGCCTCATCTAAGGTACCCGAAGCAGTTCGCCAAAGTACATCAAGCAAATCTCCTTTAAAACGAGTCATTAAAGGTTGTGTTTCTGGATCACCGAATCGACAGTTAAATTCCAACACCTTTGGACCAGCTGGTGTGAGCATTAGCCCTGCATAAGGAACTCCACGATATTCAATTCCATCTCGTCGCATTGCATCTACAGCAGGAACAAGTATTTCTCTTTCGACGTACGCCATCATCACTTCATCGAGCAGTGGCGCTGGACAAAAGGCTCCCATGCCGCCAGTATTTGGACCTATGTCACCTTCACCTACTTGCTTGTGATCCTGGCACAGATCAAGAACCCAAATGGTACCGCCATCGACAAGTGCTAGAACACTGACTTCAGATCCTGTCATGAATTCTTCAATAAGAATAGTGCCCCCTGCTTCCCCAAACGCATAATCTTTCATAACGAGTTCAACTGCTCGAATTGCGTCCCCCACTGTTTGACAAATAATAACGCCTTTTCCTGCAGCTAATCCACTCGCCTTCACAACGCATGGTTCTTCACGCTGATCGAGTGCTGTTTGAAGTTCTTCTGAAAATTGTACATATGAACTTTTTTCCTGCTCATTACACCATTCGATAAAGGCTGATACTTCTTTTGCTAACTCTGTTTTAAAATCATTTTCAAATTCGCTATCTAGTCCACGCACCAAATAACTACGAGCCGCATCTATATCTGAAAACGATCTTGAATCCGCAGTTGGGATCGATGCCTGTCGCATAAGGTCTTTTGCGTATGATTTATCTGATTCAATTCTTGCAGCTTCTTTTGACGGCCCAAACACTAAACGGGTTTCGGTTGTAAGGCTGTCCGCTATCCCTTGGGCAAGTGGGACTTCTGGCCCAACAACAATGAGGTGAATATCATGCTGATCACACCAACGGCTTAAGAAAAACTCTCGAGAAGGATCCCACTTTTGATCGCAAGGTGAAGCAAGAGCGGCAATTCCACCATTGGCTGTATCTGTTGCGTATAGTGTTCCAAGTTTAGAAGATTGTGATAATTTCCATGCAAGTGCATGTTCGCGTCCACCGCCTCCAATGAGTAATACATTGCACTGTTCAGGACATGCTTTATCAGATGACATCACCATATTGTAACGGAGGTGAGCTTATGATTCCGCATCAAGCGGTAAGTCGATTAGACAAATTAGACCTTCTGGTAAATAGCGCATCGAAATTTGACCGTGCATTTCATGTTCAACTAGACCTTCTAGTAAAGACGTGCCTGTACCGGGCGTAATATCAGAAGAAATCGAAGGTCCCCCTAGTTCCTGCCAAGTAAGTTGAACTGAAGCCGCATCTGCTTCCACAGTAGTTGTAACCAATATTTTCCCTTCCTCTTCAGTGAGAGCCCCATGTTTCACTGCATTCGTTGCAAGTTCATGGATTACCATACACATCGGGCGTGCGAGTATTCCTGGAAGTTCAACATCCGGACCTTCAAATTTAATTCGATCGATTGGCCCAACCATATATGGCTGGAGTGTAAGCATTAAAATATCTCTTAACCATGCACCATTCCAATGGGACTTCGCAAGAGTAGAGTGGGCTACTGACAATGCTTGCAAACGACCATTTAATGTTTCTGCAAATTCATCAGCGCTCTGGACACCCTGTCGTGATAATCCGACGAGTGACATTACCGCAGCAATATTATTTTTTACCCGATGGTCTAATTCGCTCATCATAATTGTTTGTTGTTGTTCAAGTTTATTTCGTCTTGTAATATCAACCGCAACACCAGATAACCCTACAACTACTTGATCGTGATCACGAACTGGAGTAAACCACATTTCAAAACACTTATCACCAATATGTGAAAGAACATGGCTTTCTGTTCCAGAAAGTGCATTATTTACCTGTTCGAGAATAACTGAATAATTTCGATACACGTGGTAAACACTTTTACCAACAACGTCGCCCGCTCCAGCACCCATGCTCTCAAGTCCCAACCCTTCGCTGAGTGTAAATATACCCTCTGAATCTATTCCAAACAAAATGACAGGGGAATGTGATGTCAGCAGACGATATCGCTCTTCTGAACGACGAATATTAAACTCTTCTGCAATTTGTTTTCGATCCTCAACTCTTCGTTCGACGGATCTTGCATACCCTTCCAAAACAAATTTTGTCTCATCTATTTCTAGGGGCATCCATACTCGATCGCCGATTGTTTCAAGGCAAATAAAGCCTTCAACCAAACCGTTAATCTTCGCAGGAATAGCAATGACAGCACCAAGAGCACTCTCTTGAAACACTTTTTTTACCGGTTCTGGAATTGAGGCTTCGCTTACATTTGAAATCGACACGATACCAAATGTATTCATTTGGGTTTTCCACCAATCTGCCGTTTCTGATTGTAGTTGCACTGGTAACTCTGAACTTGGTTTCGTGTTAGTTCGTAGCCATTCATGTGTAATAAATGCACGTCCATCTTT
>JACNLR010000174.1 GCA_014381385.1 Planctomycetota bacterium
GGAAGAGTCAAATGCTCGTCCTTGTTGACTTGATAGTGCAGCAGAGAGGTGGTCTGGCAACGTGCATACTAGTAACTTCGCAGATCGAACACCCGCATGCTCGAGAACTTCTCGGCGCTGCGAGTTGCCAAGAATCGACATTGCTCCGTCGATACTTGCTTGCTTGACTCCGTTTGGGCCCATATCAATTACAAGAACCTGTTGCCCAGATTCAAGTAAGTCAGCTACTACCGCCTTGCCGGCAACACCATACCCGATGACAACAACATGATCTCGAACCGATTTTGTTTCTTCATTAAAACCACGTGACCCGTCTCCACCAAGTACTGTATCGATGCTTTTTGCAATCGGCCTTGCTTTAGCAATCAAAAATGGCGCTAACAATAAGGTAATCAACGAAGAACTCATCATGAGTTGAAACAAGCCTTTGTCTAAAACCCCCGCGCTTAGCGCCTCGGCTCCAATGACAAAACTAAACTCACCTATTTGTGCGAGACACAAACCCGACGCAATAGAAACACGCCTTGGCTGTTTCAAAAAAATTGCTATTATCCATACTATCGTTGTTTTACCAATCACGATTCCCGCAACCACCCCGATTGTCCAAAGCCAATGGTACGCTTCAAGGAGCCACGGCAAATCTGCAAGCATGCCAGTACACGCGAAAAATAACGTTAAGAAAATGTATTTTAGTGGTGCCATGTCTCCACGTATTTGCGAAGCGAACGGAGTTCCAGCCAAAATCATTCCAGCGATAAATGCTCCAAGTGCTGGCGACATATCTAATTCGTCAGCAAGCCACATCGATGCAAGTGCTGTAACAATCCCAAGGATGACGGGGAATTCAGAAGACCGGCGGATGAGCGCGGCCCCAAAAAATCGTGGTAACACTAAAATTCCAAGAAGAAAAATTACAACTATAAGTACGATTAGTTTCGCGCCAGCAACGCCAACTTGGGTAACAATCGCAGTCTCATTTGGTGTTTCTTGAAGAAACGCTACGAGAAGCATTAAAGGGACAATCGCTAAATCTTGCACTAACAAAACGGTAAACGTCAATCGTCCGTGCGCTGCATCGAGTTCGCTCCTATTTTGCAATACTCTTGAAACTACAGCAGTTGAACTCAGGGCACACATTGCTCCAACGATCAGGGAAGGTGCAGTAGATGCACCAAACAATTTTGCTACCGCATATCCAAGTCCGCCAGTAACAACAACTTGCAACACACCCATTGGCATATTTTTTCCCATTAATTGTTTTAACCGTTGCCCATTTACTTCAAGACCTATCGTAAAGAGTAACAATGCAACACCTATCTCCGCGATGGAAACGATAGCGTTTTCATCCGATGCTATTAAATTCAACATCGACGGGCCTACGATTGTGCCTGCGATGAGATACCCGACAATTCCACTAAAGCCAAATTTTTCGGCAAGAATTCCGAGAACGACTGCAACACTAAGCAGTACAGTAATATCACCAACAATATGCCAAAATTCCATGCACCTATCTTACCAATCTACTTCGCTTACAGCGAGTTGAGCTCAGGACCAAACGCATAGAGTACGATACGTATGATGGATTTACTTTTCTATCTTGGTCTTGGTATGGTAGCTGGTACACTTGGCGGCTTGCTTGGAATCGGGGGTTCTGTCATCATGATTCCGGCTCTCCTTTTTTTTGCCCCAACCATGTCCATCCACGTAGCGCAAGCGATTGCGATGTCTGTGAATCCTGCCGTTGCCGTTTCTTCAGCCGCTAAACACCACAAAAATAAAAATGTCTCATGGAACATGGCATTGAAAGTCCTCCCAGTTTCAATTCTTTTTATCTCAATCGCAGCTTGGTTCAGTAACTCAATCGACGGTGCTTGGCTTGAATTCGCATTTGCAACATTTTTAATTTGGGTGCTTTGGGATCAGGTTGCATGCGTTATTGGGAAGCCACTTAATACATCTACTCCAGCAAGTGCTTCAATTTTGCGTTGTGGTGTTACTGGTGGCGTAACTGGCTCGATGGCTGGTTTTCTTGGTATCGGTGGTGGTTTAATACAGGTTCCGCTGCTCAATAGGCTATGTAAATTACCTATCAAGCGTGCCATAGGAACTTCTTCAGCAATTATGTTTGTAACAGCAATTATTGGAGCATCCGTGAAAGATATTACGCTGCAAGATATGGATCACACTGGATTCGAGGCAATTAAGTTTGCTTGCAAGATTATTCCAGGAGCGATCGTGGGCGGATGGTTAGGCGCTAAACTTACTCGAGTTCTGCCTAGCAAGGCTATTCGAATAGTCTTTGCACTGCTCGTAGTAATTGCATCAGTCAAAATGTACACCAATACCATCCCTGTTCTTTTTTGACATCCCTACCAATCCTAAATCTTCAATCACTCTCAAAGTTGATTTTTTGGTCAATATTCTCCTCTGAGACTTTTTTAATTCCATGAGAAACTCTGGGTACAAAACGCTGTTTAAAGCCTTTAAAAAGTCTCAGAGGCGATTTTTGGGTCAATATTCTCCTCTGAGACTTTTTTAATTCCATGAGAAACTCTGGGTACAAAACGCTGTTTAAAGCCTTTAAAAAGTCTCAGAGGCGATTTTTGGGTCAATATTCTCCTCTGAGACTTTTTTAATTCCATGAGAAACTCTGGGTACAAA
>JACNLR010000030.1 GCA_014381385.1 Planctomycetota bacterium
GAATACTCATCGAAACTGGGTACGGCGACGGTTGGAGCGATAAAGAGGTCGACATTTTCGCCATGAACAACACCACGATCCTCGATGTCCTCAACGGACATTCAATTAACCCAGACTCAATCAATACTGTCATTTTGTCGCATCTGCATTTTGATCATGCCGCTGGCATCACCCTTTTGCCAAATGCAAAAGTCATTGTGCAAAAACAAGAGTGGGAAGATGCAAACAACAATCGATCTACGATGAGTAAAACCTATTTACCCCGTGTACTTGATTCCATTCGTGACCGGCTTGTACTTGTTGATGGCAATGCAACCGCTTTCGACGACATTCTACTTACCGTCCGCAGGGGGCACACTTGGGGACTCCAGTCGATTGAATTTATGGACGGCGATGGCACTGTTTGCTTTTGTTCAGACGTCATGCCAACAACAAATCATGTTGGACTCGCGTACTCCATGGGCTACGACATGTTGCCATGGGACAACGCCCAAACGAAGCGTCAATTACTCAACGACGCCTATAACGGGGAGTGGCGATTAGTTCTCTATCACGAGCCCGATTCGCCAATCGTTTCTGTTACCAAAGACGACCGTGGAAATTTCGGCTTAATTCCTATGTAAGAAAATCAACAATCGTATTTGCCACATATTCCACTTGCTGTGATTCAAGTTCTGGGAAAATTGGCAATGCCACAGTTTCAAGTGCAGCGAGCTCCGTGTTTGGCAGCGCATCGCCCTTGATTCTTGCAAAACATTCTTGCTGGTGGAGTGGAACAGGGTAATAAATATCTGTTCCTATGTCATTTTGGGAAAGGTGCTCTCGCAATGCATCTCGCCTTCCGCCTTGTACACGAAGAATATATTGATTCCAAATATGGCGCGCTGGAGCTGCTGGCTCTTCTGGTGCCACTAATCCTATATCTCCTGCGCTTGCAAATATTTCGTTATAGATTGATGCATTCTTTGCTCGCGCTGCATGCCAAGATTCTAGGTATCGCAACTTGATAAGCAATACGCCAGCCTGTAGGGCGTCAAGGCGGCTATTCACGCCAACTTCACTGTGGTAGTACCGGCGTTCGCCGCCGTGCACCCTAAGCTTTGCCATGCGGTCAGCGAGTGCTTCGTCGTTTGTCGTCACCATGCCGCCGTCACCAAAGCCGCCAAGATTTTTGGTTGGGTAAAAGCTAAAACAACCAATCGTACCGCGTGAGCCAGCCATTGCTCCGGTTGCATCTTTTGCGCCAATTGCTTGGGCAGCATCTTCAATAATAGGAACCCCTAAAGAATTTCCCACTTCTACCATACCATCCATATCTACCGTTTGGCCGTAGAGGTGTACAGGCATAATGGCTTTAAGTTTTAAACACTTGCCTGCTGCTTCATGCACACTTTCTGGGGTCATGTTGTAGGTGACTGGGTCAATGTCAGCCCAAATCGGAATTGCGCCAAGACGATGAATCGCACCGCCAGTTGCAAAAAAAGTGTAACTCGGACAAATCACCTCGTCGCCTGCTTTGACATCGAGTGCCATCAAAGCAAGAAGGAGCGCGTCGCTGCCAGAGGCGCACCCTACCGCCCTGCTCGTTCCAATGTACGAAGCTATTTCACTTTCAAGTTCTACAACTTTTGGACCAAGAACGAAGTATTGGCTGTCGCAGATTTCTCGCAACATTGGTTCAACCTCGCTGCGAAGTTGTTCGTACTGCATTTTTAAGTCAAGAAGGGGTACTGTTAGCTGGGTTTGGTTCATCTTCCTGTGTATCCCAATTTACGCAGTTTCTTCCGCTCTAATTTTTGCCTTCGCATATAACTCTAAGAAAAACACCAAGAAACATCCAATAAACAAACCCGAAACTAAACCAGCGGCAACATATACCACAGGCCCTTTTGATTCGGCTGGTTCTGCAGATGCGCTTTTAATTATTTTCGAATGAGTTGATGCAGACAATACATTATTGAGAGATAAGATGTTCGCCTCTACAAGTGACCTTTCGGCTAATCCCTCATTAGGGGTTTCGGGTGTACTCAATTGTTTCAAGAGTAGCAATTTGTTTTTTTCGCTTTCTATCAGAGATAGTACACCACTTCTATATTCGTCCAACTTATCTGTGTGGTTTTTTAACAACAATTCTAGAGAACCATCAATAATGGTGACTAAAACTTGTGACTCTTTTTGAGTGCCTTCCGAAAACAACTCTAAAACAGATGTTTTTTTTTTCGAAACCCTTCCTAGATTCAACGTAATTTATTTCTATATCTTCTTCGTAAGTCTGAATACCCGACTCAAACTCGGTAGATAAAAGCAATGCCGGTAGATAAACCCGTTTTAATAATTGGGCTGTATCTGGGGCTGACATTAATGGCTCCACGCTTAGCTCACCTGAATCTAAAATTGCTTCTTCGCCAATTTGTAGTACAGCGGATACCTTGAGTTCGTCGCCCGAAGAAGCCCAATATCCACACGCAATTATGACGCTAAACAAAACAGCCAGTACCAGCGTCCATTTCCTGCGATACACGACCACAGCCAAATCGACAAGGTCGATTTCTTGAGGATATTGATCGTAATTCGGTTGCTGTTGATTATGCATATATTACCCCTTCTGTAGGTAGGTGAATGTTACACTATACCAATGCCTTCTGGATTGATTTGCTG
>JACNLR010000037.1 GCA_014381385.1 Planctomycetota bacterium
TCCGCATCAGCTTTTACGTATTTGTCGTCCATTTCAGCAACTTCGAAGTAGAACGTCCCATCAACCCAACTTGATGACATTTCGTCGACCAAAGTCATTGAACCACCGTTGGAACCAACTAGAATCTCAACGTCGATAGTTTCACCATCGCCACCCATCATTCCAGGCATTGTCAAGGTTACTGTTTCTTTGATGCCCGTTGCCGCTTTGTACTTTGCATGCACTCGATTGAGAATTGCCTTAGCTTCAGCCACTGCCTCTGCGTTATCTGATGCTGTTTTCTCGGGATGTTCAGGATGATCCGAAGGATGTTCAGGATGATCTGATGGATGATCTGGGTGCTCAGGTGGTAAATGTTCTGGATGTGCTAGTGCAATCGGCGTGAGAGCAAGTGCAGTTACGAGAGTTAAAAGTTTCATAGGGGGCTCCATATAGATTTCAATAAACGTGATTACGTAGAATATCAAAGAACGCTACAATCGTTGCAACATTGCCCAAACTGGCTCTTTATTGACCGGATTGACGTACATTGCGGCTATCTCAGCCAATGGTTCTAAGGCAAAACGACGATTTGCGACTTCTGGATGTGGCACCGTTAATCCTTCTTCATCGATAATCAACTCCCCAAAAAATAAAATATCAATATCAAGCGTTCGAGAAGCCCATTTTTCATCTCGTTTTCTTCCGTTTGCCAACTCAATATCGAGACAAACAGCAAGCAACGCCCGCGGTGTCAAACTGGTCTCAACCTCAATCGCCATATTTAAAAATAAAGGCAAAGAAAGATCGCCAACTGGCTCCGTTTGCAATATTTGACTTCGTGCGAGAACGTTTATTTCAACATCAGCATTAAGCTGTTCTATAGCCTTTTCAAGGTACGCTTCACGGCCCCCAAGGTTACTCCCTAAACCTAGAAAAACATTTTTTTGCATCACGAAAACAACTCGTGTAATAATTTCAGTGCAGCAATTGTTGCTTGCTTTTGCACATCAATGCGATTCCCCGAAAATAAAAATCGACGAACTTCAATTTCGCTTGCTCTTACGCATCCAATAAATACGGTACCCACCGGTTTGTCTTCCGTTCCACCAGTTGGTCCTGCAATGCCAGTAGTACTTAGAGCCACCGTTGCACCGCTTTGCCTTATTGCCCCTACGCACATTGCTTCTGCAACTTGCGAAGATACAGCACCATTCATTTGCAACAGTTCTTCGGCAACACCAAGTTGGCTCATCTTCAAAGCATTTGAATACGTCACCCATCCTCCAGCGAACCATGAACTCGCTCCTGCAATTTCAGTTATGCATGTTGCAATACGACCACCAGTGCAGGATTCTGCTGTTACTAGTTTGTCATTTGAAGCACAAAGCAAAAAGCCGACGTCTTTTACGTCGCTTGTCATGGTGTATCAATCTCAATTATTGTTTCGTATTGCCTTTGAAAAAACACAGCAGCAAGTCTTTTAAGCGCCGTGCTGCCATACTCTTGGGGGTGCCACAAACCATCTTCAATCCATTGGTCTCGCAGCCAGCCATACTTTAAAGTTTTACGATCCTCTTGCGAATCCATCGATAGTTCACCGCCAGTATTAGTAGGAATCAATGGCATTGCATCAAATGCAACCAGCATTTCTTTTAACTGCAAATCATCAACATCATCCGCAGTTACAATCGCTACCGTATCAGGATATGCAGGGTGATGAATAATCGCCGCCCAAGCATGTATCAACTCTTCGTGGTTATCCATTGCCATCGCACTAAAAATCGGGGCAATAAACGCACGCATATTACGATCTGGATACGGAGCAGGACGAGCAGACTCGTACGGGTTTACTTTATCAACCATCCTATCCATATACTTTGCGTACATTTCCCGGCGAACGGGCATACGTCGCAATTCAAAAGTTACAGGTCCTAACGTATCTTCAATAGTATCTTCAACTTCAAATTGCCAAAGTGTTTGAGCCTCTGTTGTCATGCAATAGGTGATAAAACGAAGCGCCATTTCTTCGTTGGGTGCCCCGCGTAACAACGAGATTGGGTCTGGGTCGATCATAGTCGCGCTTGGCGGATCAATATAACCTACACGGTCACCACCCCCACTGCTCTTAACTGCTTGCGCTTGGTAGCGACCATAAAAATCTATACAAACACCCATTGCTGCGTCGCCTTGGCTCACATCCGCGGGCGGTTTCAAACTGCTTGCAGAAAAGTATCGTGCATTTGCAGCAGCTCGGCGTAAAACTTGCCAACCAAGCTCCCAGCCTAGATTTTTCAAGATCGCTTCAAATGCAGTTGTCACCGAACCAGATTGTGCAGGATTTACAAGTGCTAGTTTTCCAAAGAGTTCGGGATTGCATAAAGCTTCCCACTTTTTTGGTTGTTCAATTCCCAAGTCTGCAAGTACTTCATTGTTATACACAATTCCAAATCCAGAAAGCGCAAGACCATGCCAGTAGCCCTCAGGGTCATATATTGTAATGTCGCCAATGTTATTATCTCCGTAAACCTCGATTAACAGTGCTTTGTCGACAGTTGCGGGAACGCTGATTGTTGTTGAAACTTCGTTGCCATCTCTCTTGGCTGCGATCGTTTTCTTTAACACACCATGTTCATACGATCCTCCACCAAACAATAAATCTGCTTCGCCG
>JACNLR010000006.1 GCA_014381385.1 Planctomycetota bacterium
TCCATCGCGGGGACAAATGCATATATTCCCCAAGGAACAACTCGAACTGCCTCTGGAATAACGACCGTCGAAACATGAAGAGCAATAAGTGGATTTTGGTTGTCATAAATATGTAGCCCCACCCCTAACTCAACAACAAACAAATACCGATCATCCCTCGCAACATCAATAGCATTGATACCGGTGATTAATTCAATAGCTTCATCTGGATTAACTGAGGTTCTGTCGTAAACAGCAACACCTGCCTCGCCCATCGCAGCAAAGAGAAACTCGGCAGTTCCTTCAACAACTTGAGGTTTGCTTGTTACTGATTTTGGTTGAGCAAATACTTCAAGATTGCTTAGGGGCAGTGGCAAATCCGGATTTGCATAACGATCGAAGGAACGCAACCCGCTTCCGCCAACTGTAAAAACTGTATCACGAGCGATTTGAAATAAACCAGAACCCATTCCTAGTGACGCCGGCGAGCGGTGGCATTCGGCACAAGAACGAACATCGCCGTGCCCTCGAACTGTATGCGGTTGCACTGGGTTGTGCCCAAGACCAGAAAGTCCGTTGCTTGTGACAGGCATGACAAAATCGAGTATTTTTTCACCATTTTTCCCCGTGACATCTGCAATCGGGTGGCAAGCTACAATATACGGCGCAATTCTGCCCTCACTGTTTGGTCCAAATGCAAAATGTCGAAGGGCTTCAAATATTTTATTATTCGTTGTAACTTTTCCTATTTCAAACTCGCCAGTTACATAATTCAAACCAAACTTTGTTTCATCTCGTTCAAAGTGGCACCCAAAACAATTCGGGACCCAAGAGGAATGACACGCATAACATTCTAGACCTCCGTTTGCTCGTAAGTGGTTTTCATTCATTGCACATGCGGCTTCGGGATGCGTATTCACGACAGACATCGCCGTTGGAATCAAGTGCTCGTTACCTGTTACTTTTGAAGTTAAGACATACTCTCCATCTTGATTTAGAACTACATTCGTTAAACTAATGCCATCGTTATCAATAAGCGTTGGCGGTTCCGTTGGAAGTCCGTGACAAGTGCGACATTCAATTTTCGTTGCTTGATCCATGTGCCCATAAATGTTTCCATCACCCATCACGCCGGCGCTCGTATGACAATCAATGCAATGCATACCAGCTTCGTGATGTACATCTTGTGGATTTGTGTCTTGTACGCTGTAGTGGTAATTTTTATTAAACAATTCATCGGTTGTTCCTGGCACACCCAAGCCCGATGGAAGCCTTGGCGGCATTTGGGACCTTCCTGTAAAGTTCAACCCAATCCTTGCTCCACGGTGGTGACAATGAATGCACTGCTCACTTGGAATTGCTTTAGTGATGACATGAGACTTTGGATACCCAGTCTTTGTCAAATCAATTGCCGGATCCCCCCCTTCATACAACCCTTGGTTTGAATACAACACATGACATGCCGCGCAACCATCTGCTCTGTATGTGCCATCGACATTTCCAAACTCACCCGCTCCACGGTACCCTCGACCACGCGACCACAAATGACAACGAGCGCACGCTTGCGAAGGGACGGCGGCGAAGTGAGTTGCGAAATTTGTCGCATCACCTCCCGAGTAAATTAATAAGTCGAGTAAACTTTCAACTGCTCCCGCTTCAGTTGGAACATCGCCATCATCATCTGTCACGGCAAACGTGCCATAGATTGGAGTCTTTGTGTCCACAACATTGTTTTGGTACAAACCACCTGCATAATGTCCTGCAGCAGTTGCCATTAAGCTTTTTTCAACACGTTCAACATGTTCGGGATGACACATGCCACAGGTTGAACTGACAACTCGCAAATTCGAAGGGTTTAGGAACTTCTGATAAGCAAGGTCTCGGTCCCTTGGTGGAATTGTTTCGTTGTAGGTAACAGTACCATCGGGAAATATATGAGCGGCCTCGATCGTTTCTCCAAATGGATCGCCGCCATGGCAAAATTCGCATGACAAATTCATATTTGCCATATTCTTTGTGATATTTTCAATGCCTTCGTGGCAGAGTAAACAGCGGGGGTAAGGATCACCACGACCATCTGAACCTCGGCCGTAATGAGAATCAATCTGTGGAATAAATATGGTCCCGTGATTGTTATCCACACGAACTGGCCCGTGATTGAGCGGCACTGTTACAACTGGGTGGGCAGTAGAATCTGTTTTTTGAGTAATACCAGCATGGGGGTTTAGAACCCCTTTTTTAGTATGTACTTCCCCGTGCCCAGCGGTATCCTGCGATGCAAAAACCATGCAAGTGGCAAATAACACCCCAAAAACAGCCATCTGCGTATGTATTTTCTTGCCAATCAATATCTATACCTTTTTAACCTCTTATCGTTCAACTATACGATGTTCTTTGCCTAAAAGCTCAAGAATTATGCGAATTGGGACATTTTTCTGCATACAGTAAACCGAATCCGCACTTTAATCCGCAAAAGTCAGTGCTTTGGCCAAAAAAGGGAAACAAGTACAGCGTAATCGACTCTTTGCAAATCTACTTACAATATCCCAAATGTCCGTAGCAAAGAAGAAGACAAGAAAAAAACGAATACCGAAACAACTCGCCTTGCTTGGATGGCGTGAGTGGATTTCTTTGCCTGATCTTGGTGTAGATAAAATATCTGCAA
>JACNLR010000073.1 GCA_014381385.1 Planctomycetota bacterium
CAGCACCGTTTGCAAAAAATGAATCAATCGCTAGATTTAAAGGTTGAGGAACTCGCAGAAGTAAATGTGGGGCTTTTTGAGTCAAGCCGCCTAAAGAACGAATTTATTGCAAACGTTAGTCACGAGTTGCGCACACCTTTGAATTCGATAATCGGATTCGCAGAACTTCTTGAAGGCATGGAGGTTCTCACGGAAAAAGATCAAGAGAAACGGATACGTTACTTGCGGAATATTCTAACGAGCGGGAGATCTCTTCTTGACATGATTAACGAACTGTTAGATATGGCTAAAATCGAATCAGGAAGAATGGAAGTAAGCCTCGAAACGACGAGCATCTCCGACTTACTTGAAGGTCTCGTCGGAATTATGCGACCACAAACAAAAGGGAAGCACTTAAGGTTACAATTGCAAATTGAAAATGAGTTACCCCCAGTCCAAACAGACGCTGGAAAACTTCAACAGATTTTGTATAACTATCTATCGAACGCCATAAAATTCTCGCCGGAGGATTCGACCATTATCGTTAGTGCAAACCGAGTAAGGCAGTACGGTGCATCGAATACAATTAAGATTATGGTTCAAGACAACGGGCCCGGTATCCCAGAAGATATGATTGAAATGGTATTCGAAAAATTTAGACAACTCGACGCTACGCACACAAGAGAGCACTCTGGCACTGGGCTTGGACTAGCGATTTGTAGGGAACTTGCAGATTTATTGCACGCTACGCTTGGCGTCGAGTCAACGCAGGGCAAGGGCTCATCTTTTTATGTAAATATTCCAGAAGTGTTTGCCTCCGAGACCCCCAAACCACTTATGCCAGAATGAATATTTCTCTTGAAACATTTTTACTTGGAATGAAAAGTTTGCGGCTGCATGCGCTTCGTTCAATTCTTACGAGTTTGGGCATTATTCTTGGTGTTGCTTCAGTAATCATTATGGTTTCGATTGGAGAGGGCAATAAACAAAGCGCCTTGAGAGCGATTCAGTCACTCGGTGCAACGAATATTATTGTACGGTCACAACGACCACCTGAATCACAATCAGTCGGTTCACAGCGGAGGTCGTTTGTTGCTAAGTTTGGAATGATGGTGGAAGATCAACGTCGACTCGAGAAATTTATTCCAGCAGATGCAATAATTCCACTCAAAGCTGTTGGTTCAGAAGTTTCCAAGGGTGCATTGCGGACAACAAGCCAAACGTTTGGAACTATCCCCAAACTTAAAGATGCAGCAAATTTGCGAATTAAACCTGGCGGCAGATATTTAGTAGATGGAGATTTAGATCGAAGAGTACCGGTAGCTGTAATTGGTTCGGAAATTGAAAAACTTTTTTTCCCGCTTACGAACCCTATCGGGCAGAACATGCGCATCGACCAGCGCGTATTTAAAATCGTTGGCGTCTTGAAACCGGTTGGTTTAGCAGGCGGTGCCGGCTCTGCCCTTGTTGGCAGAGACCTCAACAAAGATATCCATATTCCACTGACTACTGCAAAGTTAGAATTTGGCGATATCGTTGTGCGGAGGCAATCGGGTTCATTTAGCGGTGAAGAAGTGGAGATTTCAGAACTCTATCTGACGGCACCATCTACCGATGCAGTTGTGCCAATGGCTGAACATATACGGAGCGTTTTAAGGGTGGGGCACCCTAAATTACAAGATGTAGAAATTATTGTTCCTTGGGAATTGCTTGAGAATGTGAGACGCACAACCGCAACAATGAACATTCTACTAACGGCGATTGCTGCCATTAGTCTGCTTGTTGGTGGAATTGGGATTATGAATATTATGCTCGCCACAGTTGTTGAACGAACGCGAGAGATTGGAATTCGAAGAGCAGTAGGTGCATCTCGAGGCGATATTGCAATTCAATTTTTGATTGAAACAGGAAGCATAAGTTGTGTTGGGGGGGTTCTTGGAATAGTCCTTGGGGTTGGCATATCAATAGGTTTAGAGTCGTTTTTGCCATGGATTTTAAGTTTTCAAATTTTCAGCGGTATCGGCGATGTTGGCGTTGGTTTAGAAACAAGAATTACTGGCTGGTCAATAATTGTTTCATTCTTCGTTGCAGCCGGAACTGGTCTAGTCTTTGGAATCTATCCAGCGATTATTGCAAGTAAACAAGACCCAATCGTCGCATTGCGTCACGATTAAAAAAGAGAGAGCATATGTTAGTACACGCACTTTTAATGATATGTATTCAGACAGTAGAGTCTAACAACTCGATTACAACGGATGATTACTTTTCAATTTCCTATCTTTCTAGTTGTGCGGTTTCTCCCAGTGGTACCTACACAGCTTGGACGGAGGGGCGCTGGGATGAAGATCTTGATAAGCGCAACACAGATATTTGGATTGCGAATCAAAATATGCACGGGGAATCACCGCTCCGATTGACATTTGACAACGCATACGATGGCTCGCTGCAGTGGGCCAACGACGACGAATGGTTATATTTTTCTTCGCGACGAGGGAGCAAGGGTGATGACTTGCCACGCAACGGTAAAAAACAAGTTTGGAGAATTAAGCAAGATGGAACGCAACTGATGGCGGTAACCCGCCTAGCAAGTGGCGTAGAAGATTGGAAAGTGAGTGCAGATGGCAAGATCGTGTATTACGTCACCAGCGATGAAACGCAGGTTGAAGACGATTGGAAATTGCTGCGCAAAGAACATGATGACCTTGAATATGGACATGGACTTGTTGACTATTCGACGTTACGCATATTGCATCTTTCAACTTGGAAGCACGAAACCCTTTGGGAGGAAGAGAAAGTTATACAATTTTTTTCGCCCTCTCCCGACGGTACGAAAATTGCAATTATCACAACACCTGATACAAGGCTGATTACAAATGAGGGGTGGTCTTCTCTTGGAATCTACGACGTTGCAACGAAAGAAACGACGTTGCTTGACGATACGCTTTGGAGGGAGAACGCTCCATCGCCCTACGGCTGGGTTGAATCTCCACAGTGGTCATCCGATGGTTCTCGGCTCGCATTCTCTGTTGACTTCGATGGTTTTCCGAGAAATATGTTTGTCGCAACGTTTGGAGAATCAGGTGCAACCGTGCAGCAAGTTTCACGACATGGCGACGTGACCCTTGGTTCGTCGCCGGTTTGGATGCCAGATTCTCACGATTTGCTTTATATAGCTGAGCGGGGCACGAATCGACCACTGTACCAAATTGAAAATGTGGGCAATGGAAAACAAGGCGCCACTACGGAACGCATTTCGGGAAGTTTGATTTGCTGGGATTTTAGTGTTGCACGAGATTCAAAAGAAATCGTTGCACTCGTAGGCAGCACGCTAACATTAACATCAGTCGTTAAAGTCATGCCAGACCCAAGCCTTGTTACAGTCATTGCTAATCCCAACAGCCATGTAGCGGACTGGGAATTGCCAACCATAATGACAGTGCAATGGGAAGCGAAAGACGGTACAACAATTGAAGGCGTGCTTGAACTGCCCTTTGGATTTACTGTTGGTAAAGACGCACCGATTCCAATGTATGTGCATTTGCATGGAGGACCCACCTCTTCGGTTACAACCGCGTTGGAGTTTTCGATGTATGGCAGGGGACTCCTTTCGAGCGATGGGTGGGCGGTGTTTAGCCCTAATTATCGTGGGTCGACGGGTTACGGCGACGAGTTTTTAACCGATTTGGTTGGAAGAGAAAACGATATTGAAGTGCAGGACATTCTTGCAGGCGTAGATGCAATGGTTAAACGCTCAATAGCAGATCCAGACAAACTCGCAGTTGGCGGTTGGAGTAACGGTGGATACTTAACAAATTGCCTTATAGCTGCGACAGCCCGTTTTAAAGCCGCAAGCAGTGGAGCGGGTGTTTTTGAACAAACTATGCAGTGGTCTATAGAAGACACTCCAGGCCACGTAGTTAATTATGCAGAGGGCTTACCTTGGGAAGTTCCAACGGAACTCCAAAGGATGTCCCCCTTGTTTGTAGCGGATAAAATTTCAACACCAACGATTATTCATGTTGGCGCTGGTGATGCGCGGGTTCCGGCAGAGCAATCCAAGGCGTTGTTTCGTGCCTTGCATGACTACCTCGATATTCCAACACAACTTATTATTTATCCTGGCACTGGGCATGGTCTTTCCAAAATGTCCCACCGTAAAGCAAAAATAGAATGGGATAAAGCTTGGTTGAACCATTGGGTAACGCAGTAATGCCTAACGCATTAATTTGAAGAACGCGGGACTCTGACGGATGTCTTGCCCTTGGAATAATCAACACGACGCGTTTGTGCGTTCGCGGGTCGAATCGGGCGATAGGGATACCCACCAATTTGGCGATGCATATAGTCTGGAGCGTTTACAAGTAGGGTCTCTTGGAAACTATCAATTGTGCAGTCGCCTCCATTTTCTTCCCATTGATCTGGCTCTATAAACTTTGTAATGAGTGCAATAATCTTATCTATTTTCTGTTGTTTAGATTTTCTTTCTGGCTCATTCCCCGGTGCGCCAAAGCCAATTGTCAAACCGCTTCCGGAGTTCCCGCCTCCTCCGCTTCCCATTTTTGGTTCGTTATCAAAATTACGAACGGTAAACAATAAATCCGATATTGGATATTGGATAAGTTGCAGTGAAGTTTTTTTCGAGAATCGCGACTTGAAGCCGACCTCAAGAACACCATCTCTAATTTGCCAAGCGACAGCTTCGTCTTCGCTTAGTTGTTCCATAATGCGTTCAAGCACTACAACCGCTGGCTTGTTTTCCAATGTTAGAAAAATAGGAGCAGTCTTGCTGATGCCTTCAAAATGAGAATTTTCCCAGTAGACCTGCATGAGTATTCCAAGTTCTTTTCGAATCTGATGTAGGACTGCTGTTGCCTCTTCGCCATCTGAAGTTATTGAGATGTCCGTGTACACCAGTGCCCCCAATATTTTTGCGTGCGGATGTTCAACACTCGAATTGGTACTTGCAATACTTAAGGTGGTGAAAGCGAATAGAAAGATAGAGCAAACGAGCTTCATACGCAGAGTATATGCATCATTGCCCTTTTGAGGAAACATCAAAAGCTGTAATAGCGCGAGAAACACCAAGGAGAGCCATTGCGGAAGCTTCAGTTGGCATAGATGCGTCCCAAGTAGCGTTGCGAACGCCACCAAATGCTAGCGACGGATTTGCGAACATACTCGCGCGTCTTTGGTGTGTTGTAAGTTGCGAAACGAATCGGAGCGCGTTTATAAGTGCTTTCATCGCTTTAAACTGGTTTGCATTTGGTTCTTGTGCATAACGAGCGAGCATCGGCACCATGCGTACGCCCCGCGCATCGACGATAGTGGATTTCCGTTCAACAAGCGAGAACCCGCCGAGCAAATCTATTTCGTTTCCATCGTTGTTTTGAGTTGCTAGAACTATTCCAAGTAATTTTTGAATAGATGCGTGTTCAAGCCCCTCCTCACAACTTTTCTGCACAGCATCAATAATCCAAGGGATCATTGAGAACTGGTTTTCTAGTGGAACTTCAGTGAGGGCTACATTGCAAAATTCTTCCGAAAGGGACGGAGTTGCATCGCTAGTATCTTCACCGTCGATGGTTGCGAGCGCATCTGCGAGGATCGCAAATATATGTGGTTTTGGATTGGGTTTTTCTTTTTGCAGTATCTTTGTACAACTTTCTATTACCTGCTCGCGGCAGCGAGAATAGAGAAGGGCAGATTCTTTCTTGGCAGTTGTATGTGTTTGCATAAAGAGAACAACCGCGGCAGCGATGCTATCTGCGATAGGCGTATCGCTTTTGTAACGCGATTCGATGTTTGATAAAATTGCGTTGATTGCATTTCTCGCTTTTTGCGACTGCGTTGCTTTGGGGTTTAAGCAATAGGCATCAAGTGAGGTAGCGACTAAGAGTTGCACAAATACAGTAGCGTGCGGAGGTGCGAGTGTATCGGTTTCTGGTTGGTAACCACCAATGACAAATCCATTTTGATTGGTGCACCGTATTACATGCGTAGCTATCGTATCAGCAAGTTCTCGAACGGTCGAAGTTGTTATTTGAGAAATCGGAACGTAGTCATCACCCCGAATGAGTTGCAGTATTGGAGCACCTGCGCGGTCTTGCAGCAACGTGCGAGTAGGGATGGTATATATGGTTACATCCTCGCTTGTTGGTAACTGCCTAGCGAGCGCTGTTGCTGGGTGCACTCCTGCCTCGATGCAGAGAGACTCGATGGTATTGGCTACCTTACTTGTTGGAGCAAGTCTCAACTCTGCTGGCATGCGCAGAGCCCATCTCTTACCCTTTCGAACAGCAATACCTTCAATTCCTTTGGAAACTCCCCAAGCAATTTGGTCGATTTGTTTACTTGGAGATGGCTCTGGAGCTGCCCCAACCTCGAGTTCTATCGAGACGAACAACATGGCATTGTTTCTATCAGCAGGCGTAAGCCGGCGAAGAACAGTATTTTTTGCAACTTCAGCAAAAGCAAACTCCGCACTTTCAGCGACAGGATTGACTGAACCTATGCTCGATGTTCCGACTCCAATAACTTCTCCGTGGTGTCGCAGAACGAGACAAACGATGGAATCTGTTGAAAGGAAATCTTCGGTTTGAGCAGCGTTGATCTGCAGGTCTTTGGTAATCCATTGACGAATATTGGACAAAATCGCAGTTGATTCCGTTGAATCAGGTAAATCAGAACCCGCACAATCCACACAAATGGAAGCAAAGAGTAGTACGAATGTGTAAAAATAGCTCAAAATCAATGTTCTTTCATAAACTGGAATTATGTACTTGCATATAACTAAAGGTAGTGCATGATAGCGGTGTATTCGGGGCTAAGCGAATGAGAAACAGAGAAGAGGTTTTAGAGAGATGCGATTGATGAAGCATGCGACAAAGTTGACAAGGCATAGGCGCAAAGTAGTAATACTCACTGTGTTGACTTTTTTAGCACTCTGCTGACTTCAATTCCCGATGTATGGAGAAGAGAGAAGAAAAGCGGCCCGCCTCTTAGGAGACGGGCCGCGCTCTTTTGTACTTTTAAATCGTAACCTACAGTTCGATTTTGTCGGTACCAAGGGCACCGTGATCATCCATACCACCACGCTCTGGAGCGTCTGATTTTGAAACGTGTGATTCCCAATCTTCTTCGACATCTTCACCAGACAACGCGCGTTTGAGCGAAAGCCCAATTTTGCGATCGTCTAGATCAACACGAAGAATCTTAACGTTCACTTCTTCGCCCGGTTTTACAATGTCTTGTGGATTGTCAACCTTTTTGTCTGCGAGTTCAGAGATATGAAGAAGACCTTCTAGACCATTTTCAAGTTCAACGAAGACGCCGAAGTTTGTAATCTTTGTGACGATACCATGCACAACCATGCCAGGCTTATATGCTTCAGGAATCGCATTTTGCCAGGGGTCTTCGTGCATTTGTTTCATGCCAAGTGAAATGCGTTGTTTTTCTTGATCGATTTCAAGAACCATACATTCAACTACATCGTTCTTTTTATATTTTTCATTCGGATGCGCAATTTTTTCGGTCCAAGAAATATCACTCACATGGAGTAAGCCGTCGATACCTGGTTCAATTTCAACAAATGCGCCATAGTTCGTTAAGTTGCGAACAGCACCCGAAACAATCGTTCCGATTGGATATTTCTCTGCAACAACTTCCCATGGGTTATTCTCAACTTGCTTCATGCCAAGTGAAATCTCATGTTTGTCCTTATCGATGTCGAGTACTACTACTTCAATTTCATCGCCAGGGTTAACAATTTCACTTGGGTGATTTATGCGTTTACGCCATGACATTTCTGATACATGGACTAGACCTTCGACGCCATCTTCAAGATGGACAAAAGCACCGTAACTCACGAGGTTTACAACCTTGCCGGTTACTTTAGTCTTGATTGGGAATCGACCTTCGATGTCGTCCCATGGCGAAATTTCTTTCTGTTTTAATCCAAGGGCAACCTTTTCTGTGTCAAAGTCAACTTTAAGAACTTTAACTTCGATGTCGTCGCCTGTTTTACAAATATCACTTGGGTGTTTAATGCGACCCCAACTCATATCTGTAACGTGGAGTAATCCATCGATACCACCAAGGTCAACGAAGGCACCAAATTCTGCAACATTGGTAACTTTACCAATGATTACATCACCTTCGCCGATTGTGTTGAGTAAACGTTGCTTCGCTTCGTCGCGTTCACTTTCGATGAGTGTTCGTCTGCTGATTACGATATTTCGACGCGGTTCGTCAATTTTAAGAATTTCAGCTCTGATTGTTTTACCGAGGAACTCGTTGACATCTCCAGGTCGTCGCACATCAATTTGCGAAGCAGGGAGGAAAGCCGGAACGCCAATGTCTACGAGGATGCCTCCTTTAATTCTGCGGATACCCTTGCCCTCGACGATGTCACCTTCATTATATGTTTCGAGAACTTTTTCCCAGTTGCGGATTCGGTCAGCTTTACGTTTCGATAATTTGATGATGCCGTTTTCATCTTCAAGGTCTTCAAGAATAACTTCGATGACTACGCCAGACTCAAGTGTGTCCCAGTCGTCAAACTCACTTTTATGGATGAGCCCTTCCGATTTCAAGCCAACGTCAATGACTGCGTCATCGCCGGCTTTGCCAACGATTTTGCCTGTGAGCATATTTCCGGGTATGAGTTGCTGAATTTCATCTGAGATGAGCGCGTCCATATTGCCAGCAGCAACCTCTTCACCGAGGGCTTGGCTAATAAGGACATCGACTTCGTCAAAATCAATTCCGATATCTGCGATTAAATTATGATCTACCATGTGGTTTGCGACTTGGTTTCAAACTTGGCTGCGGGGTCGCGTGACGCAGTTGCTTGGTGTGAGCCGTTGTCTTATTGAGCACCACGCTCAAAAAACGAAAACAATGGGGGTTCACATGCCTGCTGAAAAAGACAGGCGAGCCGTGCATAATACCAAAAGAGGGGGCTATTTGGAACTTCTAATCGCTTGTTTTACGCGCTTTTGCAAGCAAAATAAACCCGATACCCCCGATTGCAGATAGTAAAGCACCGACATAAAAAACAATCGGTCCTGCTTGAAAATCACCTTGATTCAGCAGTGAGTAGAGCGCCATTCCAAAAGCAGGTGCGAGTAGACCGCGAATACCTGTGAGTGTTACGTGCAAACCCATATACCTTGCAGATTGTTCAACGGGGGCATAGTCCTGATGACCGAGGTTCCAAGCGAGAACACCTCCACCAAAACCGATACCTCTAATTGCAGCGCCAATCCAAAGTCCCGCAACGCTATGTGTCGCAATACTAGCTCCGATGCAAATGGAGGAAACGACAAAAAACCAACTGTGAATAGAACGGAATGAAAGAACATGCATCTTGCGCAGGAGTTTCGCCCAAAACAATGTACTTACAGGAATCATTAAGATTGGTATTGTGGAGACAATTAATATTTCTCCAAGATAACCAAGTTCGAATTGGTCACTTAGGATAATGACAAGTGGTGCGGTTAACATCAAATTGCCAACTCCAAAAATGAATTGGCACGTCATGTACTTCGCAAATGATCGGTCTTCGAGTAAAAGATGAAATGTTTTCCAAGGTAAATAGGAGACCAAGTGAGGTGACTCCCTCTCGTCTTGAAGGATTTCCCGATGCCCTTGGACGCGCATTTTGCTGTAAATCCATGCGCCTAAAACACCAAAACTCGCTGCAACTGGATATACCCACCGAATAGCGTTCTCATTTAAATCCATGGCTTCCCCAACGCCAAAGCCGACCGCTGCTAGTACGAGTGCCTGCACAGTTGCAATTCGACCGGCAACGAACGCTCGGTTAGTCCTAGGATAGTTAGCTTGCCATACTGTTGTACGGAGTGTGACGATGCCTGTATAACAAACCCTTGTTCCGATGACGCAGAACAAAAGTAATGCAAGCCCAAATGCAGTTTGAGGCACAAAGGAAACTGCACCCACGAGCACAACACAAGCAATCTTGAGTGCTGTGATGAATCGTACTTTGTGGCGTCCGTGGCTGAATGCTGCCCAGAGGAAACTAGAAATACTTGCAAATCCCTGGGCTGCAGCAAGTGATGCCACGGACCAATCGAGAATACTTGCATCGACGACTCCATCAAACATCCGTTTTGTGAGAACGCCTACTACACCACCCTCAATGGCTCCCATCATCATTGGGAGAAATGCCCAAGCGATTAACTCTCGAGTATGTTGTTGTGATGTTGTACTACTTTTCAAAAAATTCCTTGCTATACATGGCGATGGGATGTATTGTACGAGCGACTTGCAAGAAGGTCACCGTGCGATGTATATGCAGTATGCATGTGCTCGATCCTATCGAACCCTCAGGGATCGTAAAAGTTGCAACGATAGTCATGCCTCGCAACATTTGTTGGAGTGGACGGCTTGGAATGATGACTTACGAACCCACCTTTTGGTACTGGGTTTGAGCGCACCTACTGTATGTGCATCGCACGGTGACCTTCAGTCGAATTAGCGTATCGCATGTGATACACTGATTGGATTTGCGTGCGTTACAATAAGTGGTTGCCAAGTGGGGTTGATTTTAAATCCAGCGCTTGCCGGTTTTAGCATCGATTGCTGCGATTGTCATTCCGCGAACGAGCGTGGGGTCAACGATGAATTCGCGACCAACAATTGGGCTATCTGCAGTGATGTGGGCGAGCTCAATGACTTCGCCAGTTGCAGTGGTGCCTTGGATAATGATTTCTTCGTTGTTTTCAAGGTCGATTCCAATGACGTACCCGTTACCAAACCGTTCATTCATTGCGACACGGAGGTATCCAGTTTCATTGCCGTCTTCTCTTTCTAAACGAACAACTTGGCAGTATGGATTCCCAACATATTTTACAAATTCTGAACCAACCATAGTGTTTATGGCATTGTTTGTAGAAGTATTGATAGCGATTTTCGCGCTTTCGTTGGCTTTACGTTGCGCATCAAGCGTGATGACTGCAAGTACAACGGCAACCCCGAAGAGTACAACTGCAGCTGTTCTCCAGATTGTAGTTTGTTTAGATGACCCGAACTTCACCTGTGCGGCACTTGCGCGTGCGCCGATAAGCGCCAGTGGAGCGAGCCGCTGCGCTTCTTTGTCCGCTGTTGCAGTGACTGCTTGCATGACTTTTTGCTTCAACGCAGGGGAAGGCAATTCCGATGGCAAGAGGGAATCATCAAGTGCTAATTCTTCTTGCAATTGCCTGATTTCATCTTGGATTGTCACTGGTGCATCGTGGAACGAACGATTGAACAAATCACTTTCGATTGGTTCAAGCAAACCATACGCATCAAGAACAGCGAGTTCTAGAAGTTGTTTTGGGTTGTATGTTTCGTTAGTCATACGTAGTTACTTTGTTGTTCTCGTCAAACTGACGAGACATCCTTCAGTCCACGCTCTCGTAAGCGGAGGAGTCCGCGGCTAAGAGCTGATTTTACCGTTCCAAGCGGCGCGTCAAGTTGTCGGCTTACTTCACGTAAAGTAAAGCCCTGAAAATATGCCCGTTCAATCACTGTTCTTTGCATTTCAGACAACGTCTGGAGTGCTTCCCAGAGCTGGGCATTGCGTTCATGTAACAACATATTCGACGGAAGAGGCGTTTGGGTTGCAGAAACCTCGTGGTGTTCCGTAAATTCTTGTTGCTTTGGCCGGACTGTTTTCTTGCGAATCCGGTCAATTAAATGACGTCTGGTAATAAGCATCACCCAAGTGACTAACTTTGCTTTTCGGGGGTCAAATCGATCTGCGGTCTTCCAAAGACGAACAAAAACCTCTTGAACCGCATCTTCAGCCTCAGCATTATTTGATAAAAATTGGAGAGAAAGTTTAAAAACGAGCGCACAATAGCGGTCGTAGAGTTCACCAACTGCGTCTTCTTCGCCAAGGGCGACTCGGCGCATTAATCTATAATCAGGTTCATCGTTGGGCAAGGTGGTATATACTCCTAACAAAAACCAAACAATAAGGGCGATTTTTGTACATCCAAATTAAAGTGTAGCGTTTTTTTATAGAAGATTTCAGAAAATTATCGCATTTCATAAAATAAGTACTATGCTACTTATAGCGATTTATATGTAATCGCACTTATTCTTATGATTACTACAAACACTCCATCTTGCCGAACTTCTCAAAGAGCGACTTCAATTGGGCGTAGAGGTTTTAGTTTACTTGAATTGATTGTCGTCATAAGCATTACATCGCTTCTGATGGGATTGCTTATGCCAACACTCTCATCCGTTCGTGAAAATGCACATCGAGTTTTATGTGGAGCAAATCAACGGCAATTAGGGCAGTCACTCACGATGTATAGCGGTGATCGAAGAAACCGCCTTCCCATAGCGAGTGTTCTTGATCAACCCGAGCCAAGCCCAGGCTTGCTCGCCGTAGTTCGCAATGGCGTTGAGCCTACAGGTAGACATTTCGCATCTATTACAAATCATTCAATCCCCGAACCACTCGATGATTCGAACTGGGATGGACTTGGTCATTTGTTCAAATGGCATTATTGCGCTGCACCAGAAACCTTCTACTGCCCAAGCCATGAAGGCGAACACACTATTGAAGAGTGCCGCACACAATGGGAAGCAAAGTCTATTCGGAAACCACTCTATAGTAATTACCAGTACGTTGGACATAAGGATTGGCGAACTGGTCGAAGACACTCACTCTTAAAGGGTCGTGAATTAGTTCTGCTCACCGACGGTCTCCAAACAAAAGAAGCATACAGCCACGGTGTTGGTTACAACGAATTGCGTGGGGATGGTTCCGTTACTTGGATTGACAATGTCGTTATCCGAACTAAATTACGTTCGCTTCCACCGATGGACTTTGATGGTCTTCGCGATCTTGACGATGTGATCTACGAAATCTTTTCAAGAAAGTAAGTAGGGCACTCTCGCAGAATGAAGTTATTTTGCAGGGCTTAATTCTACTATCTGTACGCGATGCCTTCCAATATGAGGATT
>JACNLR010000097.1 GCA_014381385.1 Planctomycetota bacterium
GCGCGGAGCTTCGCATTCAAGACGGATGCGATGCGCACTGTACGTTTTGCATCATCCCTAAGATTCGTACAACATTACGTTCAAAAACAATAGAAGACACGGTTATAGAAGCAACTCGACTTGTTGAACTTGGACATAAAGAGATTGTGTTTACAGGAGTTTTCATAGGTGCATATGGACACGATACCGCATTGCGGCGGAAACAAGAATCCCCAGACACTGAACACCTCGCCGATTTACTCGATAGCGTTGCACAAATCAGTGGATTGCAAAGGCTTCGTATTAGTTCAATGGAGCCGGGCGATGTTACACCCGTCTTATTGGATTCGATGATTGCAAATCGAAAAGTAGTAGTACCGCACCTGCATTTACCATTGCAGTCTGGGAGTGACGCGGTTTTGCAAAAAATGAATCGACAATACAAAACGGAACAGTATCTCGAAATGATTGCAATGGTAAACGAACGATTAACTGCAGATTCAATACCACCAGCAATTACGACCGACATCATCTGCGGATTTCCGAGCGAGACTGAGGAGGATTTCAACAAAACTGTTGAAGTCGCTATCAAAGTTGGTTATTTACACATGCATGTTTTTCCATATTCCGTTCGATCTGGGACTGCGGCTGCAAGGTGGAAACAACACGCACCAAATGCCGTGCGTAGTCGTGTCCAAACGCTACTTCAACTCGACAACGAACTCTCGCTTGAATACCGGAACACACTTCATGGTAAACAGGTACACGTCATGCTTGAACAAAAAGACGAGGAAACTGGTTTATTCAGGGGTAGAAGTCAATACTACGCTGAGATTTCGCTAAAAACATCAGCATCGATAGGTGAACTTGTGTTGGCGACTGTAACTGAAGTTTCGAAGAATGCAACTGTGGCAAAACAAGATATGACCATTCTCAATAACACCTAAAAAAACATAACGGAAACCTGTAAAAAGATTCGATATACCTGACGTAGTTGTTGCCAGAAAGCGCATGGCATTGATAGAAACGCAAGTGAGGGTTCTTTGTGAGATTAATAGCAGGTTTATTTTTTGCATTTTTTGCGTGCGGGGCACATGCTGATATTTATCAGTGGCATGATGGTGACGGTGATGGGTCCTTGTGGTTGAGTGATTCTAATGCTCAACCTCACAGCAATATTAGTAGGCAAGTTCTCTGGTGGGCGAACTTGGAAAATGCCAATCTGGTTTCTGCAAATCTCTCTGCGTCAAACTTATCCTATGCAAATCTACATCACGCAAACCTTGATAATGCAGATCTTGCGTTTACTCTATTTGTAGGCGCAGATTTGCGAGCAACAAATTTCAACAACGCTAATTTATTTTACGCTGATATCTCTAATGCTAATTTAACGGGTATGGAAAACTGGCAAACTGCATTTTGGCTTGCCGCTCGATATGACGAGAATACTCTGTTTCCAGATGGTATGAATCCAGACTCGTTCGGCATGATTAACCTTTCGGTTCCAAGCCCAAGTGCTCTAGCAATCTTTGGCATTTCTACAGTGATTGTTATTCGACGAAGGCGTTAATGTGCTTGCCCAACTCTAGAGAAGGAACAGCGTGAAAGAGTACCGCGTATCATGCGAAGGATGAAATTAATTCTATACTTTTCCAGCATACTGTTTTGTGCGGGCTGCACGATGCAAAAGGTACCAGCATCTCTACCACAATCAAAGGATACTTCAACTTTTGAATTTTCATTGTGCGATTGGGAGTCATTCCCTGCAACGTCTACATCTCTGCTCAATTCGGTCAATTTAATTGATTGCGAAGTGGAGAACGTACTTGATCCAGAAGATGTCGAATTTGAATTTTTTCAAAAGCGTGGAGAAGTTTTTGGCAAACATACTAAAAATTTGGTCAGTGAAATCAGCCTTGAAACAAGTGAATTCGGCGCCAATTACTGCGTGCATTACAGCGTGGCTGACGAAGGAAAGATGAAATTACTGGGGAGATGGTGCTTTTGGGGTGCGGGTTCAGAATCAATACCAACCATGGAAGAACTTCTACCTGACGAACTCAGCGCTGTGCATGTCACTTCCGATGGTGGCATGGTCTATCGTGCTTGGTGGAAAAAAGATAGTCAACCTAGTGGTCTAGCTATCATCCTTTGTGGTCTTGGTGGCTTGTCGTATTCTGCAAGCACATTGGGAGAAACTCTACTGGATGATGGTTGGGCAGTTGCATTCGTGTTTACTGTATTGAATATCCCCGATTACAAATTGAACGTAAAATTAGAAGGCGAAAACATTGCAGCAGCTGCCATTGAGGTATTTGAAACTAAATTTTGCCAAGTAATTACTGCTTCAAAAGCAATTCTGCAACAATTGAAAAAACTATTCCCTTTGTTGCAAGACGCACCCACTGCTTTAATTGGCATCAGCGCTGGCGCATTAAACGCGCCAGCAGTGTACTACGAACTTAAGGACGAAATAGATGCAGTTGTGCTCGTCGCTGGTGGTGCAAATATGTTTGAAATTGTGCAGGATGGTGCTTTTACAAATTGGAAATTTACCAATAAAAAAGAGAACCGCTTTACAGCAGGTGAGTTGCAGGAGATTGAGGCAGAGTATCTCGCTATTCCATCTCGCGATCCATATTTTTTAGCTCCAGCACTGCCACGCGACAATACACTCCTCATCCACGCCAAATGGGATGCCGTAGTACCAGCAAAAAATGGGGATCTTCTTTGGGAACGAGCTGGAAAACCCGAACGGTGGATTTATCCAAGTGGGCACCTTGGCCTTTTTGCTTCTTTTGCATGGCATACAGAAGAGATTACACAATGGATCAACGCCAACGTTAACTAACCGCGAGTGCCGGAGGGGTTATAGAGCAGTTTATCCACCGCGAAAGGATTAATACGACTTGATCCTCGGACCGTACCAAAGATTCTTACGTTTTTTCAGATTACGAATCACAGGAATAGAGACGAGAAACAACGTTGTCAATATTTCAAAAGAGGAGTGCGTGCGAAACTTTCTACCCGATGTAACAACTCGGGCTTTAATTGTTTTGTACTTTCCAAAAGCGTGCAGTTTCTTAGAGAGATGCACTTCCTCAGCAGCAAAAAACTTTGGGTCAAACGCTCCAGCGCCAACAAAACTTTCGGGTGTGCAAAACATATAGGCTCCAGCAGCAACACGTAGAATTCTAAAGAGCAAGCGCAAAATTGGTGTAAGTATTTTCGCAAGCAGAGGAATCTGCCCCTCAAACGTAGGAAAACTACCGCCTGCGACTGCACCATTTTGGATGGCATCAACCGTTTCTGCTACCACGATTGGAGTAACTATTGTATCAGCATCAACAAAAATTAGAATGTCTCCTGTTGCTATCGCTGCGCCATCGTTTCTCGTAGTGCCAATTTGCCTATTGTTGCACGATACAACAATTGCACCCATCTCATTGGCAATTTCTGATGTTCGATCATCCGATGCGTCGTCTGCAACTATGATTTCATATTCGCAATTTTGGGCTGACTTTTGAATAGATGCAATTGTTGCACCAAGCAATTCTTCTTCATTCCACGCTGGAATCACGAAGGAGAGTTTCATTCAACAATTAATCTATCGGTAACACGTTGTAACGGACCGCCTAGTTTTCCAATTTGTAGTTCAAGGGTTGCTCCACCTGACTTATTGAACCATTCTAAAACGAATTCATGATTGCCGCGGGCAAGGGGCGCATACCCACGCTTTCCCCGATCCCCATGTAAACCATCGTTGTCAACGACTACTTTTCCATCTATGCTCAGTCTTGATCCATCATCGCTTGCAAGTGCAAAAACAATCGTCCCGCTGTTTTGCACTTGCAAAAGACCTGTATACACTTCACCGATGAATTCTTTGTCTGCACATTTAATTACAGTGCCTTCTACGGTGGAAACAACGTCTAATTTTGAAAAATCAGGAATCGTATCCCATGTGCCGTTGTAGGTTTGTTTACAAATACCCTCACGTGCAGTTCGGTGTGATGGTTTCCATGGCGTAACTTTTATAAATTCTTTTGACACCATCGAGCTTACAGGAATTTCCCCATCGAAACATTGAGCATACACTGTTGCCGATTCTGAAACAATAAATGGACCATCGTACGTAAATGAAACCATAAAGTTATCGAGTGCCAGTTCATTTCTTTTTAAAACGATCCAATACTTTATCTCAAGTCCTTCAGACCCAACATCTAGCGTCACTTCAACATCTTGAACAAATTCGGTTACTGGCGCAGAAATAGTCGGCTCTTCAAAAATCACGGGTTTCCCCTGTACTTCTACAGCGATAACTCCGATGTGTTTGTTTGGCTTTGCTCTTGGAATGTCAAGTCTAACCTTGCCTGCTTCCATCGTAAAAGGAACGTCGTCCCCTCCTAAAACTCGAGCACTTAGAACCTCACCGGCAAGACCGGGGATGATTAATGATCCGCTCGATGGCCAATCAAACACATGCATGTACAGCGTTGTTGAATCTTTATGAAATTTTTGGGTCGCGCGTCCCCACTCTAATTCTTTAAATGGGCTGCCCACTGTCCCATGTATTGCTTTAGCATTTACATCCATCCAGTCGCCTATTTCTGATAATCGTTGCACGGATTCTTCTGGAAATGTTCCATCTGGTTTTGGACCTATGTTTAACAAGAAGTTTCCGTTTTTTGAAACTATGTCTGACAACTTTTGTAGTAAATCCGTTGTAGATTTAAAATTCTTATCGAGCAAGTTATATCCCCAACGATCATTCATCGTCATGCACGTTTCCCAATCGATTCCCTTGCCAACCGCATCAGGAATTTCCTGTTCTGGAGTCATGTAATCCCCAGCATAACCACCAACAAAACCTTCTACGCCTGTTATGCCCTCCATACCCCCGCGCGCACCAAGGCGATTGTTTACGATTACCTCAGGTTGCAATTCAACACAGAGTTCGTAAAGTTCTCTGCCGTAATCTCCTCGCCAAGTAGATTCCCACTCCCCATCAAACCACATAATGCCGACTGGTCCGTAATTTGTTAGTAGTTCTGTCACTTGATTATGTAAATAATTTCTATACCGTTTCATGTCAGCGCCATCATCCGCGCGCTGCTTCTCCCAACCACGCCGCGGTAAATAATCTGGGTGGTGCCAATCCATAATCGAGTGGTACCAACTCATGCGAACATCGTGCTTTGGTGCTGCCTCTGCAAGTTCTTTCATGATGTCTCTTTTAAATGGAGTTGACATAATGTCAAAGTCCGTGTGCTGCGAGTCAAACAAGCAAAAACCATCGTGGTGTTTACTCGTAATAACAACGTAACCCATACCAGCATCGCTTGCCATTTCGCACCATGCGTCTGCATCGAAGTTCAAAGGATTAAATTCATGCACAAATTTGTCGTATGTTTCAAGAGGAATCTGTGCTGTAGTACGAATCCACTCGGCGTGCCCAGTGCCCTTGTCTTCCCACGACCCTGCAGGCACTGCATAAAGACCCCAGTGAATAAACATGCCAAAGCGGGCGTCTCTCCACCAATCGAGTTTTGGGTCAGGTTGAGCACCTTGATGCAGCGCAATTGCAGTTGCTGCTAGTAATTCAATCATGGAATGATTGTACATCTATAGATGGGCAGTATTAAGGCATTGCTAGCGAATAACATAGGAAAATCAACGATTGCCTGCTACGATGTTCACATGGATGCCTATCGAGACAGCAACGGCTTACGTAGTTTCAGCCAACTTATCCGACCATGGGGCGGACAGATCACTATGGTTGTCGTGCTCGTTGGGATGCTTGCATTAGCAGATATGGCGCTTCCGTGGGCACTGGCGCTTCTAGTGGACGATGTCTTCCCCGCACTTGCTGACAATAATGGCGGTTGGGAATTACTTATAATCATTCTCGTTTCTCTTTGCACAATTTATGTACTGCGCAATGTTCTTTATTTTATTAGCCGCATGATTTCTGTTCGTGTAAGTGAGCATGTCTGCTTTGATTTGCGCCGTAGGCTCTTTGACCACATGCAACAACTTGGCATGGATTTTTACAAATCAAATCGACCTGGAAAAATCAGTTCGCGTGTTATGGACGACACATTTCGTATTCAAACATTTATTCAAGACAAATTGCCGACGCTACTTCGGTATACCATCGAATTTCAAATTCTTTTGATTCTTTTATACGTTGTAAACTGGAAACTCGCACTCGCAAGCACCATTGTACTGCCTCTGCATATTTGGACGTATAAAAAGTTTTACCTGCCTATCCGAGACAGCCACAATCGAGCCCAAGAACATTTAGCCGAAGCACATGGAAACCTCGTTGAAACATTCATGGGCGCGCAAGTCATCAAGGGTTTCTCAGCTGAAAAACGTGAGTCTGAATCGTTCTTGCAAACCATTCGGGCCGGCAGAGAAGATCAGATAAAAACAAAACGATTTCAGTTCGCGCAAAAAGTTATTGCTGACTTACTCGTTGGCGTCGGTACGATACTCCTCCTTGGCTACGGTGCTTGGGAAGTCTACGCAGGAAGTATGACAATCGGTAAGTTTCTCATGTTCTTCTGGTACGTTCGGATGTTGTATCCAGCAGTCTTGGAAATTATCAGTGGCACAGGCCATTTTTCACAAACATCCGCAAGTGTAGATCGAGTCCTAGCCATGCTCGAAGAACCAATAGATGAGATTGCGTACGACATGCGAACTCGATCGCAAACTATACAATTGGTTGGCCCTATCGAACTTAAAAACGTATCGTTTGACTTTGATGAAAACACAATAGTCTTAGAAAACATCAACCTATGCATCGATGCAGGGGAACATATAGCAATTACAGGGCCAAGTGGCGGAGGAAAAAGTACCCTTATCAGTTTGATGCCACGGTTTAACGACCCATCAAGTGGGAAAATTACAATCGGCGGGCATGACATTAAAGATATGCGCCTGCAAGATGTCCGTGGAATGTTTGGCGTTGCATTTCAAGATGCCTTTTTATTCAATGCAACAATATTCGATAACTTGCGGTACGCAAGAACTAATGCAAAATCTGAAGAGATTATTGATGCATGCAAACTCACGGGTGCACACGAGGTAATCGAAAAACTTCCAAACGGGTACAACACAAGAATTGGTGACCAAGGCGTTGAACTTTCTCATGGTCAAAAGCAACGGATAAACCTAGCTAGGGCGCTCGTCCGTAAACCTCAAACACTCATAATCGACGAAATTACCGCTTCTATTGACGCTACAGCAGCAAAACAAATCATAAAGGCTGTGCTTGAACATATGTCTGGTAGAACAGTCATAATAGTAACACACGACCCATCGATATTAGATTTGGCACACCGTGTCATAACTCTTGACAGCAAAACAATTACCAATGATCGATTCAAAGACGGAACAAACATGAAACATCCTGCAGCAAAACTTGGCACTCTTTTTCTAGCCCTTTCCATGTTCTTTGGTTGTTCTACTACAAGTACAACAAGCATGATCTCGATGGAGGAGCCAAAAAGTACCGGTATCCTTTTTGAAGAAGACGAACCAGTTGATTTACTTGCATTTGCGGATGCTTTTGATGCGATGATGGCAAAGCAAGTTAATCCTGTAAAGCACGCAACTACTTCCGCCCCTACCCCAACGGAACCGCCAAGCCCAGCAGAAATCGCTGAACTTATCGAAGAACGGAAACTCGTTGCTAATACTTCATTATTGTTAGACCTCCCAAAACTTAATGAGACCGAACTACATGAAGTAATGCGGCGACTTTCAGATCGCTATGCACTCGAACATGGCTATGAGTCCGACGGCGATTCCATTGACGAACTGCTTCCAGCGTTGCAAGATAATGTGCAGCACGTGTTAACACTTACAAAGAAATCTGGAGGCGAAACAAAAATACTCCGTTTTGGTCATCAAATTTTCATTTCGCAACCAAGCCAACTCTGGGTCGAGGGGTATTCAATCGAAAACGATTCGTATGCAAGTAATACCGATGCTGAATTTGCAACTTTGTACACCACGGAGTTGTTTGCATCACTAGAATCTGCACGTGCAACCCTGAACATTCAAGACTTAGAAAAGAAAATTATACAACTCAGTTACATTGACGCTCCAAGTGCAATACAAATGCTAAACGGGTTGGGCATTACAACTTTTGCAAAAGCAGAAGAAGTGCCAGATGTTGTTACGTGGTCTGCATTACCTTACGTTGTACAAATTCCAGAACCATCCGGAAGTGAAACTGGATTGGTGGGCGGAACGGGTATCACGAGTGGCAATTTCGGTCTAACAATGGTACCCGCCACTGGGGGAGAGCTCGGTGATAAAACTATTTCTTCGCCGATGACGCAAATTATGGTCTTCTTCGATCCTGCAAGACCCGAATCTTTTAGTAATGTGCAACGAATGATTACAAATCTGGTTGACCGTGCAGCAAGACAAATTTTCATTGAAGGAATGGTTCTTGAAATCAATGAAGATGGAATCAAAGACATCGGAATTAACTGGCATATGTTTGATGCCAATACCGACCCTACCTTCTTTGAAATAGACGCTGGAAAGAGTAACGCAGGAACCGCAGGAGATACGTTCAACTTTACGCTCCTAGACCTAAACCTTGAACGAGCATTTACGAAGTTCAATGAGTGGTGGTTTGACGTTGATATTCGCGCTATGGTTCGAGATGGCAAGGCAGAAATTTTATCTCGACCTAGTATCTTAACCCTCAATAACAGACAAGCAACAATACGTGTTGGCGAAGATATTCCAATTGCTACGAGTACCGCTGGCATGAGCAATGCCGACATGATTTCTTTTAATTTCAAATATCTTCCAACTGGGATTATGCTAAACATTCGACCACGTATTGCTGAAGATGGCAAAGAAGTAAGCATGATGATTGATACTATTGTTTCATCAACCGTGCCTGGTGCAGACTTGACCATTACGGACACTTCTGGCACTGTTCTTGCCTCCGCGCCAACAATTGCAAGTAGGCGCGTACAGACATACGGCATCATTCCAAATAACACACCTTTCATCATCGGCGGCCTTGTGAATAAAGAACACCATACGATTCACGATAAAGTTCCAATTCTGGGTGACTTGCCTCTTATCGGAGGATTATTCAGAGCAGATCGAACCGAGACAAGTAAAACAGAGGTCATCATTGTTCTCACGCCACACGTTCTTCCTACAAAAGGGGAAATTCTCAGCGCGATGCCAAAAGATGACCCACGCTTTGATGATATCGGAAATGAATTGTTCCGCGACTCTTACAGAATTAAGAAAGAAGATGTATTTGATCTCGCATTTATAGACAACAACGAACGGTTGACAATGTACCGAGATATTGTTGCTGCTGCTATTTCAACTAACTTCCGGCTAGCGAGTGACCCCGCGTACTCTCCTTTTGCAAACAATCATTTCCCTGGTGAATCTATTTTAGTTGCTCGGATGATTTATGAAATCATTAAGAAGCAAGATATCGCTGATAAAATTCAACCCGCAAGGCTTGCATTCTTTAAATCAGAATATAACGGTGGCATGAACGTTCAGTTCCTTGACGTAGCCCTTGCAAAATCTGTAAATGAAATTTCCATGGCTGGGTTCTTTAGAGACTCTCGTGACCTAGCGATGGCCGTGGTGTTCGAAAAAGGCACGGACATCCCAACCGTCACAACTATTCATTGCCCTGACCGAGAAGCTTGGCGCGAGATTGTTTGGGATCTAAACCAACCAACCCCAAATGGGACACCCAGACAAGCGTTCGTCATTCAAACCGAATCGGATTTGCTCCGGTTGCGACGCGCAGTTGCCCTTAAGCACTTCCTTGAGTTAAACAACGGGACAATTGCCCTTGAACTCGATAACTTTAATGTTGGGCAGTATGTCCTAATCCCAGATCTCGATCCTAAGCAAGTACATATTCTTGACGCAGATGTGGCAAAGTATTTTTACGAAACAGAACATTATTACCACGCAACTTTACAAGCCATCCAAGAAGCAACCGATTGGTTGGAGGACTCCTTGCAAGAACCAACAGGGAAGTAATATCCGCGCAATACAGTTTTCGCAGCTTGATTGAATTTGCCTACTTAGGCAATTCAATCGAAACTTGCGCTGTGTAGTAATCCTTAGGATCTCGTAGTGTTTTTTGAATTACAGCTCGATCTCTTTGTGCGTGCAGCGTGTTGAGTACTTTATCTTTGAATTTCAAAACGATTGGTTTGTCAATATCGAGCATCGTATCGTTCAAATACACGGTGATTCTTGAAACATCGCTTTCGTGAATCGTTACGACCTGCCCCTCGATCGAAGCAACAATTTTCGTGCGAGCCTTTGGGTCATCAACTCCAAGCCAGTAAAATTGGTTGTGCAAAACGTCATCTTGTACCCAGACAATGTTCTTTGGATGAGGATTTCGTTCAAACTGCGCAAGCCAATCTAAGGCGGCTGCTTCTTCTCTTTCCATCCAATGCCCTTTGCCCTCGTGTACAACTACTTGGTGCTCGTACCCAACAGGGTTGGCCTCTTTCAAGATTGCGAGTTTTTCTTTCCACTGCGCACCGATTTTATTTCGGTCATACGCAGCATCTTCGCTTCCAACATGCAATGCAAAGGCGATGTTTTGCAATCCGTCCGGTACAGTTTCGTTTGGGTGCCCCGCCATCATGCCAGCACCAGCAAACCGATCCGCCATGCGCGGTGCAAGTTGATAAACACCGTCACCACCCGCGCTATACCCCACTATGTATACCTTGTTTGGGTCTACACCTTCATGCATTACCATCTGCGTAATAAGTTGCTCGAACATCGGGTCAATATGGGATTGGTGCCATAAGTTCCATGTGTTCGTTGGCGCTCTTGGCGCAACGTAAACACCTTCATGTAGTTCGTACAAGTGTTTTTGGTTTTCCCATTGCCTCGTATTCACTTCTTCGGGCGCACCACCACCGCCGTGCATTGAAATCCAAAGTGATTTTTCACCAGATGGTGCATCGCCGTACGTCGTGTACCAAAATGGCATCTTCTTGCCATTGTATTCAATCACATTGTTTTCCAAAGGTGTTTTTCTTTGGTTCCACAACTGGGAGGCGTAGCGTATTGCTGCTCGTTGCGTTAGTGCGTCATTGTTCAATTCAATAATTGACTCTGCTTCCACGGTTACCTCAACGCTATCTCTATCGGATTGCACGATGACGGTATCGCCCCTTGGCAACATGAATGTCAAGTGGTCGTTGGCGTCTGCACTATCATCTTTTGTGCTTCCTTGGACCAGTAACTCGCCATCTTCGTTAGAAACAGCGACACGAACGACTTGTCTTTCACCTGTTTTATTCCTCGCTCGAACGCGTACAGGAATTAACGTAGATTCCTGTTCTTCTGCGTATCTAGTCGTTACATCTACTGCTCCGTATGTTTGTACATCTGGCAACCAAACAAGTGGATAATGTCTTTCGCTGTCGTTCCAAGTAACAGCAAAAATCGCGTGTTGCGGATGACCTTTGGTTGCTTTTGCTGCTGAATCATCAAACCAAGACACGTCCACCTTGTCCCCTGTTGGTTCCCCACCACCTGTATAGTGCCAACCGTTATCCCAAAACTCTACCCATGTATGGTTCCCGCTTTCGTTGTACCAAAGTGGAGTTCCTGTAAACCTTGCAGGTACGCCTACACTTCGACAAGCGTCGATGAGAAGAATGCTCAAGCCAGAACACGACGCCATCCCCGCTTCTATGCTTTCATAGGGTGACTGATCCGCTTTTGGTCTTTTTGTTGAATACTTCACACCGACCATGCTAAATATATTTTTATTCAATAGAATCGTTGCTTCAGTTGGCGTTTTTGCTTCTGCTACTAACTTAGAAAATTGCTCTTTAAAATCACTACGCCATGCATCACGCCGCTCATTCACGTTCGCGTACGGCAAAATACAATCAAAAAATACTTCTTCTGTAATTTGTTCCTTCCATGGAGCACTTTTCCAGGATTCGTATGCGAGGTCGCAATTCGTGAGTAAAAACTCCCCAGAAAGTGTTTTTAAATCGTCTTCTGGCATGTGTTTCAAAAGCCAAGTCATCCCTGCTTTTTGCGCTTCTGGAACCTCCTCAATAGCGAGCTCAATTTCGGGGCGGTTATCGCCTGCGATATCGAGCTGTTTCTGAAAATCCGCCCCTCCAACCATAAATGCAAATACAAATCCAATAACCATACTACGCACTATACAGGGTCATGTCGAGGGTCAGACCCTCGACATGACCCTGATTGGTACAATGCCTCGATTCTAAGGAGATTACGCAGAAATGGAATGTGGAATAATTGGATTACAAGGTGTTGGTAAAACAACGCTCTTTACTGCGCTAACGGCACATAGCGTTGCTGTGCAAATTGGGAGCATGAAGCCCAACCTGGGAATTGCACCCATTCCGGACCCTCGGCTTGCAAAAATAACTGAATTTATTGTTGCACAAAAAGTAATTCCAGCAACACTCCAAGTGGTTGATCTTCCGGGCGTTCCATCTGGTGGTTCAAACTTAAATACAGTCCTTGCGCACATACGAAATGTAGATGCACTCTGCCAAGTCGTGAAGTGTTACGACGATTGCTCTCCCGAAAACGATATTGCTTCGATGGATAGTGAACTCATCGTCGCGGATATGGTCGTTGTCGAAGGAGCGATAGATAAAGCAAGCCGCACTGCAAAACATGGTGACAAGGCCGCGCAAAAACGCGTCGATGTTCTGTCGAGAGTAAACGCACTCCTCGAAGAAGAAAAGCCCGCACGCGAGGGCGAATGGGATGAGAGCGACCGAGCAATTCTAAAAAGTTATGGCATCATGACTTCAAAACCAATGCTCTACGTTGCAAATGTTTCTGAAGACGATGTGAAGGGTGATTCAGATGCGGCGAAGTATGTAACAAAGTACGCACAAGAAAATGGCGGTGAAAGTGTAACTGTTTGCGCAACGCTTGA
>JACNLR010000139.1 GCA_014381385.1 Planctomycetota bacterium
TACTTTTGTGACAAGCGGGCACGTAGCATCGACGCAAGTGAGGTTCCGCTTTGCGGCAAGTTCTTTAACTTCTGGGCTAACACCATGGGCGCTAAACACAACAATGGCATTTTCTGGAATCTCAGCAATCGTTTCTACAAAAATTGCCCCTCGTTCACGAAGCCTTTTGACTACATGTCTGTTATGTACGATTTCATGGTACACATACAACTTCTCATTTTTACCGATTGCATCAAGCAGTTGGTCGACAATGTCGACAGCCATTTGCACGCCGGCGCAAAATCCCCGTGGGTTTGAGAGTTTAATCTGCATGTATGTATTGTACTCTCAAGGCAGTAATACACGAGTTTTGTTAGTTGTTCATTCCGAGAGTTTGCCAAAGGAAGGCATAGACATCTGCTGCTTCTTCAATGCGAAGGTGTGTAGGCTTGCCAGCACCGTGTCCTGCGCGTGTTTCGATGCGAATCAATACGGGATTAGCACAAGATTGTGAATACTGAAGACCTGCAGCGAACTTAAAACTGTGTCCCGGAACAACCCTGTCATCGGTATCGCCTGTGGTTACCATTGTTGGCGGGTAACAAGTTCCGACTTTTAGATTGTGATAAGGGGAATACCCAAGGAGATAGTTGAACATTTCTTTTTCTTTAGGATCACCGTAGTCACTTACCCATGCCCAGCCTACAGTAAAGAGGTGAAAGCGCAACATATCAAGTACACCCACGGCGGGCAGGCATGCGCCAAACAGATCCGGGCGTTGCGTCATGCAAGCGCCTACGAGTAATCCGCCGTTACTTCCACCCTGAATTGCTAATGTCTCAGACGAAGTCCAACTGTTATCGATGAGCCATTGGCTACAAGCAATAAAATCATCAAAGCATTGCTGTTTATTTAAAAGCATGCCACCTTCGTGCCAGTTGCGTCCATATTCACTTCCACCACGAATACATGCAACTACGTATACACCACCCATTTCAATCCAAGTCGCTCGTGAAGGCGAAAAGTGCGGAAGAATTGCAATGTCAAACCCGCCATACCCATAGAGCAGAGTTGGGTTTTTTCCATCCAGTTGTGTGTCACTGCTTGCTACGATAAAAATTGGAACAAGGGCGCCATCAGTACTACGGACGAACTCTCGTTGCACAACTATATCTGAGAGGTCAATTGGAACTTCCGATTTCCAAAACAATGTGGTTTCTTGTGTATTGAGCACTAACGAATAGATGGAAGGCGGTTGGTTGTAACTTGAAAAAGACCAATATACTGTTTCATCTTGGTTGGTACCACCAAACCCAGAAGCGGTGCCAATTGCTGGCAAAGCAACTTCATACAACAAGGCTCCTTGCAAAGTATGCACTGTTACTTTTGAAGAGGCATCTTCAAGCCAAGAACAGGTGATTTTTCCACCGACTATGTCTGCACCCCTGAGGCTATTTTTCTGCTCTGGTATGACAGTTGACCACTTTGGCGTTGTACTGTTTAAGTCAACCGAAATGATTTTCCCATTTGGTGCGTCACGGTCGGTTTTGAACCATAATGTGTTTTGTATTCCTCCAATGAGGGAAACTTCTGCGTCAAAATCAGTAACAAGCCAGTGCAATTTGTCTTCATCTGGACCTTTAACAAGAAGTGCATTGTTAGAGGAAGTGCCTTCGTTAACTGAAACAACCAACCACCCACCATCTTTTGTAACACTCACGCCGTAAAAACGGTCGGGATGTTTCGCGTCACTCCATACTAGTATGTCATCTTCTTGCACGGTTCCAATGCGGTGAAACCAAAGTTCGGAGGCATCAGTTGTTTCAATATGTCCCTCGCTATTTGAGTGAGGATACCTCGAATAATAAAAACCGCTCTCGTCAGGTACCCAAGAAGGGGAATCGTTTTTTATACCCGTCATTACATCTGGAAACAGTTTGCCTGATTCTAAATCTTTTGCATACCAAGTTGACCAATCGGATCCTGCATTTGAAACACCCCATACGAGATATGTACCTTCTGGGCTTGGCGAATATATAGAAAGTGCTTTTGTTCCATCTCCAGAAAATGTATTTGGGTCAAGAAGAACGGTGTTGATATCGGTTGGTGACTGTCCAGTAAATATAACACTGTGATTTTGCAAGCCAGAATTACGAGATTGAAACCAACGAGACCCGCGGTGGAAAGGCAAACCTTGTCTTTCATAATTCCATGTTTTCGTTAACTTGTCTTTTATTTTTGGGAGCGCTGGAATGTTATCTAGATATGCTCGAGTCACTTCGTTTTGTGCTGTAACCCACTGGCGAACATCATCATTTTCGCGAACGTCTTGTTCGAGCCAACGGTAGGGGTCAGCAACTTCGACTCCGTGGAGCGTTTCGACAATACTCCCTCGTGTTGCTTCTGGGTATTGCGATGGTGCAAGCGCTAGCAATGAAGCAATAAATAAAAGCATTTTTATTAGTTCCCAACAATATATGGAAGGTCGTGTAATTGGCTCGTTAAATCAACTGGGCCATCGCTACTGATGAATACATCTGCTTCGTAGTGCACACTCATAGAGTGATCGGCAGCATAAATTGGCCAAGTTCCTCTGGCGTTTTCTATTTGTCCCGTTCCTGCGGCAAGCATCGGTTCAACAGCGATGAGCATGCCTTCCTCAAAATTGCGCCAAGCATCTGGCCATTCCGATGGGTGTGCTGGAACAACGTTTGAAACAAATGGAGGTGCATGGAGTGTTTTTCCGTAGCCGTGACCACCTAGACCGCGAATGAGGTAAAAACCATACTCACCCTCGGCGACTGCTTGCACTGCTTTGGCAAAATCCATGAGTGGGCGATTCGGTTGCATCGCAGCAACGCCAGCAGTGAGGGATGCTCTGCCAGCTTCCATCAATTTCATATTCTCTTGGGTCACACCCTCGATACCCCAAGTCCAAGCTGCGTCGCCAATCCATCCGTGGTGCATTACGCCAATGTCAATGGAGACTAGGTCGCCCGCAGCTAGTGGCGCTTGTTCCATTGTATGTGTTCCGTGGACGACGCAATCATTTATTGATAAACAAGATTGACTTGGAAAGGGTGGTTGGCCAGGAATTTTGTATTTATAAAATGCGCTCTTGCATTTTAACGAACGTAATTTTTCTCCAACAAATGAATCGATCTCGGGAAGCGTGAGTCCTGCACGTAAATAATCCGATAGAGCCTTGTGGATTTCAACAACGTGCTTTGCCGAAAGAGTTGCAGCTTGAATATCTTTTTCGGTAATACGTGGAATCGTATTCATACCTCATCCTCTGTTTCCATTTCGCCATCGGTGAGTAAATGCACGATATCGCCTTTTATTGAAACAAGTAGAGGTCCGCCTGCAGCAACATGCCATGCTAAATCTCTTTCGTCCTCGCAGTCGAGTAATTGCAAATCGGCTTGCATACCGACCTCTATTCGACCGACTTTGTTTTGCAAATGTAAAACGCAGGCGGCGTTATGCGTTGCTGCTGTAATTGCTTCGGCGGTCGTAAGTCCAAGTTTTCTGCATGCAAGCGAAATAGCAAATGGCATCGATGGGCTTGTCGCTGATCCGGGGTTGTAGTTTGTTGCAATAGCAACAGGGCAGCCAAAGTCTATAATTTCGCGTCCTCTTGCGTATACATCATTTAAACAGAATCCACTAACTGGAAGTAGTACAGCGATGGTATCGCTTGCAGCAAGAACCTTGAGTTCTTCATCTGAGGAGCACTCGAGGTGATCAACGCTTACTGCCCCAAGTTCAACAGCTTTTGTAAGCATTCCAAGTGAATTAAATTGATCGACATGCGCGCGAATTGGGCAACCTAAATCAAGAGCCTTTTCAAATAGCCGTGTTGTATTATCGACGGACCATGCACCTTGTTCGCAATATGCGTCGCAAGTAATTTTAGGAAATTCTTGCACGACTGCTGGTAGCGATTCATGGATGACAATATCAGTAAAGTTTTCTTGTTCTGAATCAATCGCGTGTGCACCAAGAAATGTGCCTACAATAAATTGTGGCACATCTTGCGAAGCATCGTGGATCGATCGAAGCATCTTTAACTCACTTTCAGTGGTTAATCCATACCCGCTTTTAATCTCGACAGTAGTTGTTCCTTGGGATGCCATAAGTCCTAAACGACCTAATACATCTAAGCATAAATCTTCTTGGCTTGATTCTCGTACAGCGCGAACGGTAGACATGATTCCGCCGCCACGTTTGAGAATGTCAAGGTATGAAACACCTTGCAAACTCAACTCAAATTCTTCAAGCCTGTTGCCAGCCCAGCATGTATGTGTGTGGCAATCGACAAATGCAGGTAAGAGTACGCGCCCGTTCGCATCGACTACAGGAACATCGTTGTGTGTGTTAATAAATTCTTCATCGGGGTCGCCCGACGCTACGTGTTCGATTATGCCATCCCTAACAGATACAAATCCATTTTCAATAACACCTAATTCATTCATTGCCTCTTTTCTTCGAGGTGCACTGTCACCAGCAAGGGTGAGTATTCTGGCGTGTACGATGATGAAGGTGCTCATTTATTATTTTCTTGCATCGGGATTTTGACTTGTTGTTCGACTGCGCACTGCGCAGCTTCATCGTACCCAGCATCAACATGTCTAAAGATGCCCATCATTGGGTCGTTTGTAAGGACGCGTTTTAACCTTGCTGCAGCCTCGTCTGTACCGTCGGCAACAATCACTTGGCCTGCATGTTGCGAGTAGCCGATACCAACACCGCCTCCGTGATGGAAACTTACCCAACTTGCTCCGCTTGCAATATTGAGCGCAAAATTTAGCAACGGCCAATCACTTACTGCGTCGGTGCCATCGAGCATGCCCTCGGTCTCGCGATTGGGGCTTGCTACGCTTCCACAATCAAGATGGTCTCTTCCAATGACTATCGGCGCTGAAACTTCGCCGCTTCGTACAAGTTCGTTGAAGGCAAGCCCTGCTTTGTCACGTTCGCCAAGTCCGAGCCAGCAGATTCGGCAGGGGAGCCCTTGGAATGCTACACGATCTTGCGCCATTGTTATCCATCGTTTAAGGGACTCATCTTTTGGAAATAGTTTAAGAATAACTTCGTCGGTTTTTTTAATATCTTCTGGGTCGCCAGAAAGTGCACACCAACGGAACGGGCCACGCCCTCTACAAAACTGGGGGCGAATGTACAGTGGTACGAATCCTTTAAAGTCAAAAGCACCTTGTACGCCATTATCTGAAGCATGTTGGCGAATATTATTTCCGTAATCGAATGTTTTTGATCCTTGCTGCATAAACCACAACATAAGTTGAACATGCTTTGACATGGTGTCAATAGAACGTTTGACATATTGCTCTGGGTTTGATTGTCTAAGAGCGTCTGCTTCATCTCTGCTGAGTTCTGTTGGGTAGTACCCAACGAGTGGATCGTGGGCTGAAGTTTGATCAGTTAAAACTTCTGGAACGATGTTTCGTTCTTTGAGTTTTGTAAGTAAATCAACAACATTACCATGGTAGCCAATGGAAACAGGCTCGTTGCTGGACCTTGCCCCCTGTGCGCGATCTATAGCTTCGTCTATATCTTCAATAATTTCGTCGAGATATCTGTCATGCATTCTTTTTTCAAGTCGTTCAATACAAACGTCAGCGATGAGACATGTCCCATCATTCATCGTGACGGCAAGTGGTTGTGCACCACCCATCCCGCCACATCCACCGGTTACGGAAAGGGTTCCCCGAAGCGAACCATCAAAGTGTTGTCTTGCACATTCTGCGAACGTCTCGTAGGTACCTTGCAAAATTCCTTGTGTACCGATGTAAATCCAAGACCCTGCAGTCATTTGTCCGTACATAATGAGGTCACGTGCTTCAAGGTCGTCAAAGATATCTTGGGTTGCCCAATGTGGAACGAGGTTGCTATTTGCGATGATGACTCGAGGAGAATCGATTGTTGTAGTTGCGATACCAACTGGCTTGCCAGATTGCACAAGAAGTGTTTCATCGAGAGCTAGCGATTTAAGTGAAGCGATAATTGCATCGTACGATTCCCAATTGCGAGCAGCTTTGCCTCGACCACCGTATACCACGAGTTCTTCAGGGCGTTCTGCAACTTCGGGGTCTAAGTTGTTCATTAGCATTCGCATTGCTGCCTCTGCTTGCCACGATTTGCAAGAGAGTTGCGTGCCCCTCGGTGCTTGAATACTGCGTTTTTGGTCTGTTAGAGTGGTCGCCATAATTACACCGATGGTATCCGCTAATTACGTTCTTTGCACGCTGTACAATAGAATCTTGCTTTAGAAAAAAGGAAAATATCATGACAATGCAAGCAGAAATTACTATGGAACCTATTACAGCAGGGACATTTTGCTGGAACGAACTCGCAGTACGGGATTTGCAGAAAGCAGTAGATTTTTATTGCGCACTTTTTGGTTGGACAACTGATACGTGCGACCACGGAGCTATGCCATACACAATGTTTAAAATGGGGGAACATCCCATTGGTGGCATGATTCAAATGGACGATGATTGGCCAGAAGGCACTCCATCACATTGGGGTTGCTACATTTCTTCAGATGATGTTGACGCGACAGCAGAAAGGGCAACAGAACTTGGAGGCACACTTTGCTGCGGCCCACAAGAAGCGGGCGACGAAGGTCGGTTTGCTGTACTTGCGGATCCTACTGGCGCAACGGTGAGTGTATTTACTGGCGGCGATGGAAAAAATCCACAGGGCGTGGGGTCATTTTGCTGGAACGAATTGTTAACAAATGACATGGACAAAGCGAGTGCGTTTTACACCAACTTGTTTGGATGGACTGCAAATGCGAGCGAGGAAAGTCCTGAGCCGTATAGTGTTTTTATGAACGGCGAAAACTGGGTTGGCGGTTTAATGGAAATGCACTGGGAAGGTCAACCTGGTTGGTTAAGTTACGTAAGCGTTGTGGACGTGGATGCTAGTTGTGCCAAAGCGAAGGAACTTGGCGCACAAGTTTGTGTTGAGCCTAGTGACATACCTGGAATAGGCAGGTTCTCAGTGTTGACTGATCCAGTTGGTGCGACGATAGCTATTTTTACGGGTGCTTCTGAATGTTGCTCTGATGGAGCGTGCTGCGAGTAACAATCCTGCTCTAGCAGTTTTACGTGCCTGAGCCATTCTTATCGGGCTGGGCATTTTTAGTTTTCGGCGTTTTTGCTGAAAAGGAGCGTATTTTTGTGGACTTTTTGTGATAACAAGATAGGATTTAACTACCAAAGGTGTAAAGAGAGCGCCCAAGAGAGATGCCATTACAGTTAAGAACCTTAATTCTGTTCATGCTCCTTGCATTCGTGCACGTGCAAGCACGGTCTGCGTTTGCGGTAGCACCTACACAATCAAATAAAATCCAAATAAAGTTAGAATTACGCAAGCCGATTTTGCAAATGCCAACAAAGAGCCTGTCTACAGTCGTTTCAAATTGGGAAAATTATTCAACGCCGTTACTCTCGGGTGTTGGGCATGAAACACATAGGGGATCAGCTTGGTGCGATTACGATAATGACGGGCTGCTTGATTTGTACGTAGCACATTTTGGTGCGTTTGATCCAGAAGGTGAATACGCAGGTTCACCGAATCAACTGTTAAAAAATACGGGTGATGGAGTATTTGTAGATGCCACGACAGGTACGCTTGAAGCAAATACTGGATTGTCTCATCACCCTGCTTGGGCTGACATCGACAATGATCATCTACCAGATTTATTTTTGTCGCAAAGTTCACCTACGCAATATGTTCATAGTCTCTTGTTACATAATGATGGCGCAGGGGAGTTTACTGATAACACGAACAGCGAACCACTCTCGATGGTGGGGATGTTGCCCAGAGGGATCGGATGGCAGGACGTGAATAATGATGGCTTAGTGGATTTACTTGTAGCAGTTTCCGGTGGCGATTTACAGAAAAACCGCATGTTGATTAACTCGGGTGATAGTATTTTTGCAGTATCGGAAACACTCTTTGCGGACGAATACAAAGAAAGCCGAAGCATCGGATGGTGCGATTACAACAACGATAACTTGCCAGATGTATATATAGCAAACGGCGCAGAAGATCATAGCGAAGAATCTGTACGAAGGAATCAGTTGTTTAAGAACCTTGGAAATGGACAGTGGATTGATGTTGCCGTAGAAGCAGGGGTAGATGATATTGGCCACGGTAGAGGATGTTTTTGGGGAGATATCAACAACGATGGGTATTTAGACTTACTCGTTGGAAACCAAAAAGGTTCTGATACGGGAGGCGGTCATAATAAACTCTATAAAAATAATGGCGATGGGACCTTCACTGATATTACCGTAAGCGCAGGATTGTATGCATCATTTAGAACACGGTGCGTTTCGATGGCGGATTACGACAACGATGGTTTTTTGGATATTTACCTAGTTAATTTCGGTGGTGCCGCACCCCCAAACCATCTTTTTAGAAACGATGGCAACAGCCACTTTGTAGAAGTTGGGGCTGACACCCTTGCGCAAGGTGCTTTGCCAAACGGAGCCTCTGCATCTTGGGCAGACTTTGATAACGATGGTTGGATGGACCTGTTTCTAGTTGGCGGTAGCCCAGAAGCTCCGGGGCTAGGAAATAATATGTTACTTCGCAATGCAAATCAAAATGGAAGCCACTGGATTGAAGTTGAACTCTGTGGCGTGTTAACGAACGTTTCGGCTATTGGCGCTCGTGTTTCGATAACACACTTTAATGAAGACGGTTCACTTGTTTCACAGATGAGAGAAATACAAAGTGGTACAGGATACAACTCAGGCAATATGTTACGAGCGCATTTTGGTGTAGGAACAAGTGAGGTAATCGAGACCGTTACTATTCGATGGCCCTCTGGCATTTTACAGTCAACCGTAAATCTAGAAGTTGACAACATCATTAGAGTTGTCGAAGATACGGTATTTGCACTCGATTGCAATAGAAATTGCATTGCAGATACGGATGACATCTTTGGTGGAACTAGCTTGGACGCAAATGGGAACAATATTCCAGATGAATGTGAGTGTCTTGCGAATTTGGATGGTGACGATGATGTCGATGTAGCAGATTTACTTATCCTTATAAAGAATTTTGGTAGTACGGGTTCCTTGCTAGGTGATTTAGACGGCGATCAAGATGTTGACGTTGCAGACTTGATTGCCCTTATCGCAGTTTGGGGCGATTGTTAACGAAGTAGTTGTTCGATTGCAAAAATGTCATCCGAAGGCGGGCGATCGCAACTTCGCACAGGAACTACTTCTCGAACTTTGGAGTACATCAGTTCTACCGCGTCACCACTTTTGAGCGGTCTATGATGGTCAAGAGCATCGCAACCAACGAGTATTTCTGCGGCAATAACACTTCTACATAAATTGATTGATTGCCTGAGCATGAGCGCTGAGGTCGCGCCCATCGAATTGTAATCTTCAATTCCTGCGGACGTTGAGATGTTTGAAACACTAGCAGGCATTGATAGAGTTCGCATCTCTGCACAGCAAGCAGCGGTTGTGTATTGGACAATCATCAAACCACTCTCAACACCAGCATCGTAAGTTAAGAAGGAATGTAAATCGTTGTGAATGCATCGTGCGGATAAAATCCACTCAAGCCGGCGATCTGCAATGCCTGCAATATGGCAAAGAGAAATACGTAACTCGTCCATCGCTATGGCAAGTGGCATACCATGAAAATTCCCGCCTGAAATAATCTCATTATCTGCTGGGAAGACGAGCGGGTTGTCTGTAACGGCGCCAAGTTCTGCAGAAATGGTTCCAGTGACTCTTGCGATAGCTTCGATTGCTGCGCCTAAAACTTGCGGTGAACAACGGAAACTGTATGGGTCTTGTACGCGTGGGTCATCCTCGCTGTGTGATGTAAGAATCGTAGAACCACGGAGATGTTCGCGAATAGAAGCGGCGACGGTTTGTTGGCCACTTTGACCGCGGACAACATGGATGCGATCATCAAGGCAAGTACTCGTTCCTTTTGCCGCATCGATGGACATCGCAGTTGCAACGACTGCTGCTTCGCAAATCATCGCGATATCCGCAAGCGCAAGTGCTGCAATCGAAGCCATGAGGTGCGTGCCGTTGAGGAGTGCTAAGCCTTCTTTTTCAGCGGGAATAATTGGAGTAATACCTGCTGCAGTCATTGCTGCTTTTCCGGGCATTACCTTATCGCCTAAGTTGGCCTTACCCTCGCCACAAAGAACCAAGGCGAGATGCGCAAGTGGCGCGAGGTCTCCAGATGCGCCAACAGAACCTCTCGATGGCACGATGGGAGTGACGTTTGCATTAAGCATTTCAACGATAGTTTGGGCGACAATTGGTCGTGATCCACTGTGCCCTCGGCACAGGCTTGCAGCAAGAAGAAGCATCATGCCTCGAACGACCTCATCTGCTAGTGGCTCACCGACGCCTGCTGCATGAGATCGGATTATGTTCAACTGTAAATCAGCGAGTTTTTCGTGGGAAATTCTTGTTGTGGAGAGTGCTCCAAAGCCAGTATTAATGCCATACGTCGGGGTATCTGATTTTAATGTCGATTCAACGGTTTCTCGAGCCAATGCCATTGAGGCGATTGCGTTTTGTGCAATTGAGACGGTTATACCCTTTCTTGCAACTCGTACAACCTGCGGTCCAGTGAGCGTACCGCCATCCAAAATAATCGATTCTTTTTCCATCACCGTATCTTACCAACCTCTTGCTTGGGGCTGTATGCATGACTTTGCAAACGTCACCTTGCTTCTTGCTATAAATAATCACCTCTGAGACTTTTATTTATCAAATATGGAAAATGCGGTTTTTGGCTCAGAAAAAGTCTCAGAGGCGATTTTTGGGCTAATAAAAGTCTCAGAGACTTTTATTTTATAAAAGTCTAAAATGCGGTTTTTGGCTCAGAAAAAGTCTCAGAGGCGATTTTTGGGCTAATAAAAGTCTCAGAGGAGAGGGTGGGCGGGCTTTGAAAGGGAGTATTATGCGCTTTCGATGGAATCATGGTTGAAAACAGCAGTGACCATAGTAGCGATGGCAGCGTTATGGGCGCTTGGATCTTGGGAAGCATCCGGACTTGTTTCAGTTCGTGGCGAAATTGGACCAACGATTTTACAAGCACAGTCGCCGATATCCTCGGTTTTATCTGTTGTAATTACGGTCGGCATAGCGTCCGTCGTCGGTGGCTTTATAGCGAGAATTTCAACCACGAATACTGGGATGTTAGTTTTTGGTTTCTCTTTGCTTGGCATGGCGATGACGCTTGAGGGAATTGAAGCATTCGTTTACGGCGGAGGTAACTTTTACCTTCTTATGTTTGAAGCCTTGTTTGTGAGCGTTCTCATTCTTCTTGGCACGTTTGCAGTGTTTGCAATAGGACAACCTTCAAAAAATATATCGCAAAGCGAGAAAATGAACTCTTCAGAATATTGGAAACCGGTACTTATTTCATTGGTGGTCATTCCCATTGTATACCTTGTTGCCATTTCTCCCTTGCGTGGACACGGCATCGGCGCCGCTTTACTTGGTGGTGTTGCAGTTGGTTTACTTTCAAGACAGTTCACCCCAAACGTACTCCCAATGGTTTTTTATGCATTGCCAATTGCAGCAGGGGGTGTTGGATACTTTATTGGTATTACGATGGCACCAATTACAGATGTAGCAATTGCGCAGCAGCAAATTTCACCCCTACTGTTTCCTATGCCGATTGAATATGCTGCGGGCGTCATCATTGGTGTCGTTATTGGGCTTAGTATTGGTGTTTCAGAAGATAAAACGAGAATCGAGATTAAAGTGCCAGAATCGGCGAAATGTTGAGAGGCAAGTGCGTACAGTTCGTAGATTTATATCGCCCTGGCCGAATTGCGATAGTCGTTTTGTGTACTATTGTTGTTGCAATTATTACAACGTATTTTTTTACGATGTATGGGATGTTTAACATGTACATCATCCCCATACTAATTGCATCTCCATTTGCCGTTCTTCTTTATGATTCTTTTTTTAGGAAGCGGTTGTTGCCAAGTGGAACTCCTCGAGGCGAACTCAGCTCTCAACTTAGAAAACTTAAATTGCGGTGGTTGCTCAAACGAAGTGGCGGGGGAGTAAAAAGGTGGAACAGGGTTGCCCTTGAGTTACCACGAACTATCGCGGATAGTTCACTTGAAGAGCAACTCTCCAAGGTGACAATTCCAGATGGCCTTGTTGAGCCAGAACAAATTACCACATCGAAGCCGGGCAGTTTATTTGGCTGCATTTTTGGCGTTGGGTTTAGCATGTTTATTATTTGGGGAATGATTTTATCCGCGGGACGGGTATTTCCAGCTATGTTTGTGTATTGGATCGTAATAGGTATATTGCTTTGGAACATCGCGCGATTGATTTTAGGATTGCCCGTAGTACATCGAAGCCGCAAACTCCCTGCTTTTTTGAGAGTAATCGGTAGGCAGCGTATGCTCAGCAGGCCAATAGTCATAGGTCCTGGCTGGGTAAAACTGGGAAGAACAATCTGGCGTGCTGATCGTGATATGTTGTTCATACGAAGAGTTGGGTTTAGACCAGCTTCTTCGGAAATTGACTGCATGTTCGCAGGTCCAGAAAAGCGTAGGCGCATGACATTTTCTGGAGTTGGCGACGAAGACTTCCAACTTCTTTTTGGTTATTGGAATGTCGAAACCGTTCGCTTAGAGTTTGTCGATTCTGAACTTTCGTAACTAGTTATTGCAATCGTAGACTTATGGACAAACACCCCATGCTGCAATGAGTAGAAGAATGTCTGCGACGTTAACTTCGCCATCATTATTAAGATCCCCTGGGCAGTAGTCACATTGCACGTTGTCGCAAATGACGCCATCTCCAAGATAACTTCCGCTTCCTACTTCACATTGACTTTGTGTTACAAGTAAGCATTGCCCATTTACACAGCAAGCACCTATTGGTTTACAGCAATACTCGT
>JACNLR010000005.1 GCA_014381385.1 Planctomycetota bacterium
GCACTTACCACGCTTCGTGACGAAGTTGTAAATGCCTCCCACACCGTTCTCATCTCCGGGATACCAGTTTTGGACGGTTGAGTATTTAATGTCCGCATCATCAAGTGCGATCAGTTCAACAACTGCTGCGTGCAGTTGGTTTTCATCACGCATCGGTGCGGTGCACCCTTCAAGGTAACTTACGCTTGCGCCTTCTTCCGCGATGATGAGTGTACGTTCAAACTGTCCTGTAGATTTTGCATTGATGCGGAAATACGTCGACAAATCCATCGGGCATTTCACGCCTTTTGGGATGTACACAAACGAGCCATCGGTAAAGACAGCGCTGTTGAGTGTTGCGTAGTAATTATCAGAGTAGGGAACTATTGTTCCTAGATACTTTTTGACGAGTTCAGGATGTTCTTGTACGGCTTCTGAGATGGGACAGAAAATAATGCCGACTTCTTCGAGTTTGTCCTTGAAAGTAGTACCAACACTTACGGAGTCAAAGACAGCGTCAACGGCGACGCCTGCAAGAGCAGCGTGTTCAGCAAGTGGAATCCCCAGTTTTTTGTACGTTTCTAAAAGCGCAGGGTCAACTTCATCGAGCGACTTTGGTCCATCTGCCAGGGACTTCGGTGCTGAATAAAAAACAATTTCGTCGAAGTTCGGCTTGTTGTACTGAATATGTGCCCAGTTGGGCTCTTCCATTGTCAGCCAGTGGCGGTATGCCTTTAATCGCCATGCAAGGAGCCATTCTGGCTCGTTCTTTTTTGCGGAGATAAACGCAATTGTTGATTCATCGAGTCCGGGCGGGGCTGAGTCGGCCTCGATGTCAGTGACGAATCCCCATTTGTATTTTTCTTTGAAGGTTTCCTTGAGCAGGGCGGTGTCTTCTTCGACAGGATTTGAACTACTCAAAAGCGTTCCGCCGCTAGGGAGTGCATCTGCAACTGCGTTTTTTGGCATAGTAACGTTGTTTTTTTCTTCATTCATGAGAATCAGTTTCAATTACCCCATCGAGAATTATAGCACAAAATACTGAAAAAGCACTTTAATTCATGCGCTGAATCAACTCTGGGCCTTGATTGCGAACATTGTTTACAGACTGTGATACCGTAGAAAAGGAAGTAGCAGGAATTGGTGATTGCTGGGTACCCTCGCGAATCCACGGATTGATGGAATTGCTCGATAGCATCAATGGCATTCGCTGATGAAGCGGCGCAAGAGATTCGCAAGCCGGCAACGTAATGATAGTACACGACGCTGGAATACCCCCGCGACTAGGCTCATACAATCCGCCAAAAAAAAGCGGTGTTTGATCTTCAGATTGAACGAAATACGGCTGTTTTGCTTCGCCTTCTTTTTTCCATTCGTAGTAGCCAATTGCAGGGATGACGCACTGTTGCCCTTTTTTCCATGCGCTACGGAACGTCGCTCTTTCTGCGATGGTTTCACTTCTTGCGTTGAACGTTGCAAACTTGGTAGAGATTTCATTTGCCCACGGTGCAATCATGCCCCACCTTGCCGCAAGCCAACCACCGGCAGTTGCAATCGGTATTATTTGCGTTGGGGCGATGTTGTATCCAGTGGAGACACTTTTTGCAAAAGTCTCTGAAATTGGATAAGGCGTTTCAAAATATTCGTCCCATGCACCTTTGCTTTCTTGTTGATTGGCAAATCGTCCGCACATATAAACATTCTAATTTCTTTTTGGAAGAAATGCGGATTAGGTATTTGCTACCATGCACCATCTCATGCCAGCGCAAAATGAAAAAATAGCCATAACAGTAGTCTTACCAGTGAAGAACGAGGCCAAGAACTTGCCTCGCTGCCTTGACAAACTCCAACGTTTTGAAAAGGTTTACGTTGTCGACTCTGGAAGCAAAGATGGAACGCAAGAGGTCGCTTCGGACTTAGGGGCGGAAGTTGTGCAATTCAATTGGGATGGCAAGTTCCCCAAAAAGCGGAATTGGTTTTTGCAAAACTATACAATCCCTACAGATTGGGTGTTGTTTCTTGATGCAGATGAAATTGTTAACGACGAATTTTGCAATGAAGTTGATGCAGCCATTTCCGCTGGGACACATGTCGGGTACTGGTTAACGTTTCACAATTGGTTCCAAGGAAAGTACCTGCGCCATGGCGATCCTTTTTCTAAATTGGCATTTTTCAAACCAAGTGCAGGGTGTTACGAACGCATTGATGAAGATATGTGGAGTCATTTGGATATGGAGATTCACGAGCATCCAATCTTAGATGGAACGCTTGGAACAATTCATGCTCCGATTGATCACGATGACAGGCGTGGATTGCAGTCCTACATTCAAAAGCACGAGGAGTATGCTTCATGGGAAGCCAGGCGATACCTTGCGCTTGGAGCAAAGGGGAGCGATGCTTGGAATCAATTAACAGATCGCCAACGTAAAAAATACAGTGTCATCGAAACGTGGTGGTTCCCGACTGCGTACTTCTTCGTATCATTTGTTGTAAAAGCGGGGTTCCTTGATGGCCGCGCTGGCTTTGTGTTTGCAAGAATGAAAGCACAATACTTTAAGAGCATTCGTATAAAAATTAGCGAGGCTCGCGGTGCTGGCCTGCCCCCCAAAAACTGATCCAGTCATAATGTTAGTCTATATAGACCCTTT
>JACNLR010000126.1 GCA_014381385.1 Planctomycetota bacterium
TCCGTACGCCTACAATGTGGCGCTGTTTGATGCCATCAACATCCGCCCCGGCCATGTCGGGGTGATGACCGCACTGACCGGCAAGGATGTGCTCAACAGCGAAGTCCCCGAATCGGACCGCAATACCTTCATGGTGGAGGAGGGACTCAAGGGCGTATTAAGTCGCGTGCTTGATCCGGGAACCTACTACCTCAATCCCTACATCTACAACACGGTCGAGGTTTAGCAGTGCGTTGCTTAGGTGAAGTTACTGAAGATAAATTAGTCGTTTTGCGTGACTGCGATGAAGTACTGCTTGAAGAAATCGTTTCTGCAAATCTCTACCGAAATACCGACCAAGTCTTTGCAGTACTATTGCCGGTACAGTCAGTGGGCGTAATGGGCGATGGCAGAACATACGAATCTGTAGTAGCGATTCGCGCAGTTGAAACGCAAGATTTTATGACTGCAGACTGGGCGAAATTACCTTTTGAAGTACTCGGTTCAATTAGCAACAGAATTATCAACGAAGTAAGAGGCGTAAACAGAGTGGTCTACGACATTAGTTCAAAACCACCAGCTACTATCGAGTGGGAATAATTCTTTAGTCTAGTGAAGAGATCTCGTTCAATCGCAAATACTCGCAAAGATCATTCTGCCAGCAGAGGTTTGCAGGGCATTGGTGACTTCAATTGTCACTAAATCGCCGACACTGTCGCCGCCGTTTTCAACAACAACCATCGTTCCGTCTGGCATATAACCAACGCCTTGTTTTTTCGTTTCGCCTTGGCGAACTATCTCGAGTTGCAATTTCGCTCCGGGTACCGCCTGTGATCGTACCGCTTGTGACAATTCATTTAAATTTAGAACTGTAATACCTTCAATTTGGCCTACTTGGTGCAAATTAGAGTCCGTCGTGAGGATGCGGTACCCACTCGCTTGAGCGAGTTCGAGCAAGGCTCTGTCTACACTTTCATCAGAAGTCTCGGAGGACTCAATTGTTAAATCCACTTGACCCGAATTGCGTAAACTTGCAAGAACGGAAAGACCACGTCTGCCGCGCTCGCGTTTCATCTTGTCATGTGAATCGGAGAGTTGATGTAACTCGTCAACCACAAATTGCGTGATAATAAGTGGCGCATCTATGAATTTAGATTGTGCAAGGTTTTCGATTCTCCCATCAATTAATATGGAAGTATCAACAAGAAGCGGTCGAATACCTCTTACTTTCCTCGTAAATTCTACGTAGGGAAGAACTAACCTGAGATTGTCCTTCGTCGTAAACACAATGCTAATTCCAAAGTAACAGAGCGTAATTCCTGAAACCAGTTTCAGTAACGTTAAATATTGTGTTGCGATTTCGCCTTTTTCTATACCCCATGAGTCTGCTATCAAATCAATCAGAAGGCTCACTGCAAGGGCAGCAAAGAGGCCAACAACTAGACCTAGGTATACACCAAGAACAGCCGAAAGCCGCTTATTTGGCGTCAACATATCTATGATCAGGATAATAACTGCAAAGGCAATTGTTGAAATCATAGGTCCAAGATGGTCGACCAATACCTCTTCGATAGGCTGATTCGCTGAGTTTAACCCTGCAATAAACGGAAGAATTGCAGCAGCAAACATAAAAGTAACAAACAAAAGACGAATAGTAAGAATGACAAGTCTTCTCGTGCTTTTTTCTCGAGCTTGTTCTAATTCAAATGCGGTTGGTTTTGCAAATTGTTGTTCTGTAGACATATGTAAAGTGTACCCTCCATTGAGTGCGTTTTTGGGGCACTCTTGGTATCATGTGCGTAGTTTGGTGTAAAGAAGGACGGTCGGCCCTATTGTCGGGCGGCCTGCGAACCTGGTCAGAGCCTGACGGCAGCAGCCATAAGGAGTGTCTCTTGAGCTTTGGGTAACCGGCCGTCCTTCATTCTACTCAACTGCACAATGGAGGACTTTTTTGAGTTATACAGTACTAGCAAGGCGATATAGATCAGCAAACTTCGAAGACATCGTAGGGCAAGATTCAATTGCAAAGACTTTACGAAATGCAATAGAATCTGATCGTACTGCACATGCATATTTATTTACTGGCACGCGTGGAGTAGGAAAGACGTCGATGGCTCGTATTTTTGCACGAGAGCTTAATCAGTCTGATGCATTAACTGAGCAAGCAGCAATCGGCGATGCTATTTTAAGAGGCGAAGATTTGGACGTTATCGAAATCGACGGTGCTTCCAATAGGGGTGTGCAAGAAGCCAGAGATTTAATTGCCTCTGCTGGGCTTGCTCCCACGCGTTGCAAATATCGCATTTATATTATTGATGAAGTTCATATGCTAACAACGCCAGCCTTTAACGCGTTACTTAAAACAATGGAAGAACCTCCGTCGCATGTGAAATTTATACTCTGTACTACAGAACCACACAAAGTTCCTGCAACTATTCAAAGTAGGTGTCAACGATTTGACTTTAAAGCCATTGCGTCAAAACATATCGCAAACCACCTTACGTATGTACTAGAGCAAGAGGGCATAAAAACAGATGTGGAGGTAGTAGCTGAAGTTGCAAGGCTTGGCAACGGCTCGATGCGAGATGCCCTTTCTATTCTAGATCGCTTACTAGCAAGTGGCGCTAGTACAATTAAATTTGATGATATGGAAAACCTTCTTGGTTTACCTTCTCAGAAATCTGTTTCTTCTTTATGCTCTGCAATTTCAAAAAGCGACATGCACCTTGCTTTTGACTCCGCCGATAATCTCATTGCTTCTGGAATCACGCTCGATAGAGCACTTGAAGTTATCGCAAACACACTCCGCCATAGTTTAATTGCTCGCGTATGTGGTATTGATTCTCCGCTATTAGAACTCTCGGATGAATCGAAGGAAGAAGCAGTTGAAATAGGTGCATTACTCGATGAAGCAACGTTGACACATATGATTGCACTTTGCGATGCTTCAAGTCGTAGTGTTCGCAGGGCGGGCAGTGGGCGAGCGCTCTTTGATGCCACAATCGCAAGGCTCTGCATGTCAGGTGAATTAGCAGAGGCGGGTGGCACATTGAAATCGACACCAGCCTCCAAACAACCAACGAAAAAAAAAAGAATAGCAGCAGTTCCTGCTCCACCCCCTAAACGGGCGCTCAAAGCAGAAGAAAACCCGCAAGTTGTATCCGAGCCGGTTGCCCAAAAAACATCGGTTTCGTGGACGGACATTCAATCAACAATTGCAACTACACCGGGATTAAAACGAATAGCGCAATACTTCACTCTCGTCTCCTTCGAAGAAAAATCGTTACGGTTAGCCATAACCGATGCTGGTCGAGAATCGATGAACTACATTTTTGCTCAAAAACAAAAAATAGAAGAAGTGGCATCTGCCACCGCGAAGGTAAAAATTACATTAACTATTGATGCGTCTTCTTCAGTAGAAGAATCAAAAGTCATTGATACTCCTTTAGATGAAGTTGAGGGGCACGCTCTTGTGCAAGCTGCAAGAGGATTATTTAACGGAACTATAGTTCAAGTAAAAAATAACAGTAAGGATGAGAGTTGAATGTCGCTGCGTGACTCAAAGGGTACCCCTGAACCTGTGCGGCGTTTGCTTGATAGTCTTACTCGATTGCCCGGTATTGGAAAACGAAGTGCGGAAAGAATTGCTTTTTACTTGATAAAAGATGCAAATGTAGAAGCACTTGATTTAAGCCAAGCGATTTCCGATGTCAAACAAAAGGTAGTTTGTTGCACTATCTGTAATAACATCGCAGATACTACACCTTGTTTACTCTGCGAAGACGAAAACAGGGACGCGACAGTAGTGCTCGTAGTAGAACAGCCTCGAGATTTAATCAGACTAGAAGCAACAGGCATGTACAAGGGAGCTTACCACGTACTTACAGGTAGAATAGACCCCTTGGCAGGCGTTGAACCGGCAGATTTAACAGTTGATGCTTTACTTCAACGTGTTGATACACCGCAAAGTAATTGTCGTGGAGTAAAAATAGTTGAAGTTATATTGGGATTAAACCCTAACCTTGAAGGAGATAGCACTTCTTTGTATTTGGCTTCGCAACTCCAATCACGCGGGATCAAAGTAACTCGACTCGCAAGAGGATTGCCAAGTGGTTCCCAGATTGAATACGCTAATACACAAGTTCTTTCTGATGCAATAGCTGGTCGAAAAGGGATGGACTAACAATGGGCATGCATTTTGACACACACCAGAAAATGCATACGGGACAGCAATTACAACTAGCCCCGCGAATTATCCAAACAATGGAAATTATGCAATTGCCACTTCCTGCGTTAGAAGAAAAAATAGCACAAGAACTTGAATCTAATATTGCATTAGAATTAGAAGAGCCCGAACAAGAAGATGATATCGTTCAAGAGATCGAAGAACCAAATGAGTTTGAAAACGATGATGATTATGCGGACATGCCAAGGCAGGCATCCTCAATAGACGGGCGCGATCCAAAACTTGACGCCATGTCGAATATCCGAGCACGACAAGAAAGCCTCTCAGAGCAATTGCTCCATCAGTGGGGTTTAGCGGACGTGGATGCAACTACGTTGAATATAGGAATTATCCTCATAGGCATGATTGATACGGATGGCTTTTTGACGTGTTCTATGCAAGAATTGTCTGAACAAGTTATTAAAGATACGAATAACGAGAGTTCTACTGATCAAATTGAAAAAACTATCTTAAGTTTACAAAAGTGGCTTGATCCGCCTGGAATTGCAGCAAGGTCATTGCAAGAATCCTTGCTGATTCAAGTACATGCATTTGCTGCGGATGACCCTGAGTCTTGGAACGATGTTGAAGTGCTGATTGAAAATCATCTTGACGATTTAATTGCAAATAGATTACCTAAGATTGCAACTGGGAGCGGTATCGGATTAAATCGTGTCAAGATTGCTATCGAACGAATGCACGAACTAACATTAAGCCCCGGCCGCTTGCTTGCAACTGATAGGGTGCTTCCAGTTATTCCAGATGCGTTTATTGAATACGACGATAGTAAAAATAAATATGTAGTCGGCGTGTCCAACGGTTCCCTGCCACCATTACGGCTTTCCCCAACGTATATAAACGTTGCTAATGACGCAAATTCCGACGAGGCTACAAAGCAATTTATACACAGGAATATAAATGCCGCTCGTTGGATTATCGAAGCAGTTGGACAACGAAGAACAACGTTAGGAAATATTGTCCAGATCGTAGCCCAGCGTCAATGTGATTTCTTGGATCAAGGCGATGCTTTTTTGCGCCCACTTCCAATGGTAGAAGTTTCAGATATCCTTGGCATCCATGTTGCAACCGTAAGCCGCGCAGTTGCAGATAAATGGGTGCAAACACCTAGAGGAATTTTCCCACTTAGACGTTTCTTTTCTGGCGGAACGGGTAGCAACACCGATGGTGACATGAGTTGGGAAGCAGTAAAAACTCGCTTACAAAATATCATTGATGGCGAAGACAAAAACAAACCACTAAGTGATGATGCACTAGCCAAAAAATTACGTGAACAAGGAATTGAAATAGCACGAAGAACTGTCGTCAAATATCGACAACAATTGGGCATTGCAGCAGCGCGATTACGGCGTGAGTTTTAAGCAACGTAGTTTTCTAAAAAAGACAGTTGAATAAAAGTATCAAATAGTATTGATTTCGGTTGTTTTCGTCTCACACAATGCGTCAATCGCCGTAACATGTTTCTTCGTCATTGATTCGATATCGTCTTTCCCATGCTTCCCATCATCTTCTGATACCGCGTTTGCCTTGTCTTTTACCAATGCTTCGACATGTTTAATTGCATCTCGACGTTCGTTGCGGATAGTGATCTTATTTTCTTCTGCCATTTTCTTCACTTGATTGACGAGTTGTTGTCTACGTTCCGCAGAAGGAGCGGGTATATTAATTCGAATAATTTCGCCTTCACTTTGTGGATTTAGACCAAGGTCAGCAGATTCCAGACCCTTGATAATATCACTTCTAGAAGAGGGATCGTATGGTTTAACGACAAGTTGAGTAGCATCACTGACTGAGATTGCTGCTATATCCTTCAAATCGGTTTGGCTACCGTAGTACTCTATTTTTATGTAGTCAATTAAGGCTGTCGACGCTCGGCCAGTTCTAACACCGTGCAATTCCTTTTTGAAATAATCAACTGTTTTATCCATTTTAGAACGGCAATTGCTTGTTTCTTCTTTGATACTCATGCGTCTACTACTTTCTGAATTTATGTAACGTTAGTTACTGCGTTATCTGCTGGGTTTTTTACTAAAGTTCCAATCTGATCTCCGGCAACAACTTTGCAAATATTACCATCTTCCTTAAAATTAAACACGACTACAGGAAGGTTGTGCTCCATGCACATAGAAAGTGCCGTCAAATCCATAACTCCTAGTTGTTTTGCGATTGCCTCTTGGAACGTAAGTGTGCTAAATCGTTTAGCACTTTCATTCTTTATAGGATCACAATCATAAACACCATCTACTTTTGTTGCCTTGAGCAAAATGTCTGCGCCGAGTTCAATCGCTCTGAGTGAAGCGCAAGTATCTGTTGTAAAAAAGGGATTTCCAGTACCAGCTGCGAGTATCAGAACTCTACCCTTTTCGAAATGTCTCAGCGCTTTGCCTCGAATAAATGGCTCAGCAACCGATTCGATATCAAGAGCGGACATGACTCGCGCGGGCTGCCCTTGTTGCTCAACTGCTTCTTTTAAAGCAAGTGCGTTAATGACAGTTCCAAGCATGCCCATGTAGTCAGCAGTAGCTTGAGCAATGCCAACTCGAGTGGCTAACTCTGCCCCGCGTATCATGTTACCTCCACCAACAACAACCGCGAGTTCAGTACCGAGATTTGCAGCATCCGCAATCTGGCGTGCAATGGTGTTGAGTTCATCTGGATCTATGCCTAGCACGCCTGGTGAGGAAAAACTTTCTCCGCTGATTTTCAGGATTGCTCTTTTGTAATGTGGTGATTGCGTTGTCATAGCGAATGTCCTATTTTTGCCATTTGACTCATTGCGAGGGGCTTAAATCAATCCCATTAGCGTATCATGATACACAAAGAGCGAATACATATGCAGGGAACACATGCCACAACCTAAGAAGAAGACAGATCAGGATGGGTTTCGCATCACGATGGAGCAGGTTGACTTCATCTCAGATGTCACTAAATACAACAAAGATGAGCGTGAACGTTGGAAACGCACTATTTTATCCCTTATTTTTATAGGCATTATTGTGTCCATCTTAATTCATATCATATTGGGATTTTTGCTCCAATTGTCACAAGGTAATGTAGGAGACTCACCAAACACCATTGTTTCTACGGTCGTTGATTTTGCGATTTTGGATGAAGAGCAGTTACAAGAGATGCCAAAGGGTGAATCTTCAGAGCAACAGGAAGAAATCCAAAGTGAAGCCTCTTTTGAAGTAGAAGTTGCAACAAGCGCTTTGCTTCCATCTACGGAAGCTGTTCCAACGCTAGATTCAACTTCACAATCCCAAGCAAGATCACTTTCTGGTGGTGGTTCTTCGGGGATGGGTGCAGGAATTGGCGGATCAGGGGGTGGGGGAGGTGCTTCTTTCTTTGGGATTGCGTCAAGCGGAAATAGATTCTGTTATATCGTAGATGTTTCTGGTTCGATGAATAGCGCAAATAGACTTACGCTCGCAATCCAAGAGCTCTCAACATCACTCCAAAGTTTGCCAGATTTTGCACGTTTCTATATTCTCTTTTACCACTCAGATGTTCTGCAACCACCTTCACAACGAGGATGGAACAGGGCGCGACGATCAGTTGTTCGACGAATGATTCGAGAATTTCAATCCGTCCGACCAATGGGTGGAACGAAACCAATTCTCGCTTTTGATATGGCATTTGCTTTAAAACCGCTCCCCGAAGTCATTTTCTTTCTGACCGATGGTGATAGTTTAGGCTTCCAACTTGACGAACTTATACAAAAAATGCCAAAGAAAAACAGAATTGTGATAAACACAATCGCATTCGGCAATAATTCTACACAACAACTCCTGCAAGATATTGCAACAACCACAGGCGGCAAATACACCTTTATTCAAACTGGGACTACGCCATGAAATACAATTTTATAGCAGGTCTTATTTGCATACTATCGTTTGCTAACACGATTCTAGTAGCCGATTCAATTGTGCAAAGAGGTTCCATCGAAGCAAAAACATGCAAAATACTAAGCGGTGGTGTTGACGGTTTGCACGTAGAATTTTCTGGTGATACAAATTCTACTCTTCTTCCCTGGAGTTCCGTTGCCTCAATTACGACTGACACAGCAAGACCCGCACTAGATCCTTTTTTAATCCAAGGCGATACAATTTCGCGTGCTAAGAGAAGGTTTCTTCGAGGTGATTTAGTTTTAGCTCAGCCAGCTTTCGCATCGTTGTTTCGAGAACTTATTGGTACATCGAGTGTAGATTCTCGAATTGTTGCAGAGGGGCTATTGCGATGCTACGTAGCAACTGGAAATTTGCGAGAAGCACTCCATCCTTGGCTTGAGACAGTACGACTTGATGAACTAGGAGTCTTGTCGCCTTATATGGAGTTAGTGCCAATCCTCGATGAGAGCACCAAGCTATGCGCTAATTTACCTCCGGTTTGGACTAGTGATTCCTACACAAGATCTATTCTAGACTCTTACAGTAAAAGTAAAATGCAAACGACTTCGTCAATTGCAAAATTGTTGAAAACAAAAGGAACCGACAACGATCGATACCCAGTAATGGGTGTAGCCGATTCTGAATTTTTACTACATATTGTTGCAGTGGCAAGTGGAGAAAGTAGTACAAATTTGCAAACTATAAATCCAAGCGAAGAAACCCTACGTTGGAAACGTACGTGGAAAGATTATTTTGCAGCTCTACAAATGCTTCAGCAAAAAGACAAAACTACAAAAACGCAAGCAATGTTATTACTTTCACGGATATCTGCACAGGACCAAAACGTAGTCCCTTGGATATCTGGGGCTGCGATGCTGCAACTTGCACAAGAATTGCATGACGTAGGCCTTGCTGAAGAATCTCGCCGTATACGAATGGAAATGCGCAGTGCATTTCCGACACATCCCTTATTACACAAACATGTTAGCAATGAAGGACTCTAAATAATGTCACTACAATATGTGTTACTCCTTGTAACTCAAGCAACAGAACCGCCAGATGAGTCAACTGCCTTTGATATGATTACAAAAGGAGGTACAGTTGGTTACATAATTATTGCGCTGAGCCTCGTTGCTCTTGCGCTTGTTGTCATGCATTTTCTACAACTCAAGCGCGCAGCCTTACTACCACCAGAACAACTCACAACTATTGAAGAGTTGCTTTCAAGTGGTAAAGTAGATGATGCACTCGAATTTTGTGTTGATCCAATCAACGATACCTATTTAACTCGCATTCTTGCTCCCGGCTTATTGCGGTACCAGCGCTCTGCTTTTGGTCCGTTCGAAATTAAAAGTGCTTTAGAGGAAGCGGGAGAAGAACAGACATCTCGCTTGTTTAGGTCTACAGATGCTCTTGGGCTCATTGGTACAGTAGCACCATTGTTGGGATTGCTTGGGACAGTACTAGGGATGGTCGGTGCATTTGAAACTATAGGCGGCACTGGTTCAGGTTCCAATGCTGCATTAGCTAGCAATATTAGCGAAGCTCTAGTCACAACAATGCTTGGACTCATCCTTGCTATCCCTTGCGTTACCCTTTTTAGCTTCTTTCGAAATAGAATAGAAGGGTTAAGTTCTGAAGCTTCAGCAGAAATTGAACGGCTTGTCCTTTACCTCGAAGAATCAAACGGGTAAAACATGCCCTTCAAGAGTTCGCAATCTAGAGTTAATGTCCCTGTCGTTGAAATGACACCAATGATCGATATTGTTTTTTTATTAATCATTTTTTTCATGGTAGCGGCACAATTTGCGCAGCAGGCAAAAGTGGAACTTAGTTTGCCCGAGGAAATTGGTGAACAAAAAGTTCCAGAACAGGCAAGCATGCTCATCATCAATATAAACATAGACGGCGATATCATTTTAGATGAAACAAAAGGCGTTATTGCACTCGATGAACTCCGCCTTCAATTGAAGTCCTTAGATCAAGGTGGTCTTTTATGGGAGGACGTAACTATTCGCGCTGATAGGAATGCTTCCACTAAAGCTTTAAATAATGTGCTTTCCTTGCTGAGTAAACATGGGCTCAAGGCAACGAAAATTGCAACGGAGATTCCCTAAATGAATTTCTGCCCTACTGGTAAACGGAAGCCTTCAAGCCATGCGTCTTTAAATTTATCTTCGATGATTGACGTTACGTTTCTGCTTTTAATATACTTTATTATTACAACAGTCATTGCAACACCCGAGGATGCTTTAATTCCAGCTCTAAAAGCAGAAAAAAGTTCGACTGTATCTCAAGATAATTTTGAACCTCAAATTATACATGTGACTACTGTTAACTCTGAACCCGTATATCAATTAGGTGACCGAAGTTTTGTTGACAGGCAGCAGCTCGCGATCGTCATGAAAAAACTTCCAAAAGATCCAGGAGTTATATTTCGAGTAGACAATAACGTGTCGATTGGCTTCGCTATCGCCGCAATCCAAGAAGCAAGAAATACAGGTTTTGAGAAAGTAACGTATGTTCCAAAACTGCCTTAAACTTTTTGCCTTACTTTTGATATCTTCTTCAGTATCAGCATTTGATACTGTTTCCGATTGGCTACAAGAAATGGGCTGCGACGATCTTCTCTTATCATACCTCGAAGAAAAAATTGCAACTGGTTCTAGAGAAGAATCGTATAAAGCCTCCAACGAACTAGCAATCGTTTACAAACGTTTCTTATCACTTGATAAATATCGAGGAGATCAAGAACTTCTTAAAAGAGCCAGCGAGTTACTAAAGGGAAGTGCACAAGCAGGGACCAACTCACTGAAAGTACAACTTCTAAGAGCACGTTATCTGGTTGTGGAGCAAATTCTAGAAAATTATCGATTGCGCTATGCTTCTAGAGAAGAAGCAGATGAAGCAATTCTACAACTAAAAGAAATTAACGAAGATCTATCTACGATACATGCAAAAGTGTTAGCAAAAGTTAAACGATCTTCTGCTAGAACTGAAGACTATGATTTGATTGGAATGACCACTTCGCTTTTGGCATGGTCAAGTTATTATGTTGCTTGGTACGATTCTGATACAAACGCTGCAGATACAGCACAAAATTTCTTTGCGTTGATGATACAAGCGGAAAGCCCAACATTTCAACAAGTTTCATTTGACCTTAAGACAAAAGAGTATGGCGCTAGGGCGATACTTGGGATAACTCTATGCAAAGCTATTTTGCTTGACAAAACAGTTACTGCTCCTTGGTACGAAGCGCTCTTGCAGGAAGACACCTACGAGTCTATTCGTTTGCAAATACCCGTTTGGAAATTCTTTCAAGATATTGATACACATGATTGGCAATCTGTTTCACTCAAACTGAATCGTACAACGAAGGATAAATTGTTGTTTGCGAGACTAGCGGCGGTGCATGCACTTGAAAATAAGCATGAGAAAGGAGCAACTGACTTAGCTATTCAAGCGGTCACGCTTTTGACAGAACTTGGCCAACTTGCGATGTTAAGTGAAATAGTCAAAGAGTACGGAACCGATTCATTGCCAGAACAAGGTTTTATTTCTAACTACATTCAAGGAGATCTCGCGTTTAGAGAGTTGTCTGAAAAAGTTGATACTTCTAAACCGTCAACCGAACCTAATATCATAGAAAAGTTCGTTGATATTGCAAAGTTTTTTTATGCAGCAATTGCTGCTACTGATGCAAATGAGTTCCAGCCATATTTACATGACTGTTACTTTATGCTTGGTTTATCATTATTTCAAGCATCTGAGTATGAAAAAGCGTCGCTTGCTTTTCAAACTGCATCATCCATGCAAAACGATGAAGAATCACTCTGGATGTCAATAGTTGCATTGGATTATTTGCCCTCTCAAAATAACCACTTTGACGAAGTTAAAAATAAATTAGTTGATACATTCAGAAAACAATGGCCAGATAGCCCACGCAGTGCCCAGCTTTTAGTTCGCGATGCTTCCACTGCCAAAACAAGCAGTGAACTAGTGTCTGATCTTCTTGCAGTAACCAAAGATGATACGCTCTATGAAGATTCTCAGAAGCAAGCAATCGCTCACCTATATACCTTATGGATCGATGCACAAGCAACGCAAATATTTGACTTTGGCAATACGTATATTCGAGTAGCATTGCCTCTTCTTATAACTAAAATGGAATCATTTGACTCAGGAGACACTTCACATTCTGAATCTGCTGCAGTTCTTTCCCTCCGCATTCTTGAAATAGCATTACACCAACAAATCAATCGACCTAGTGCCGCGCAGCGCGCCCTCGACGCACTTGAAAGTATTGAAAAGAACGGCAATTTCTCTTTGATTGCATTCGATAAAGAAATTACATATAGAACTATTCTTCTTGCCTTAGCAAACATGGAAACGCAGAAAGCCTATCAACTTCTTGAATCTTTTTTAACAACTTTTCCAAAGGATGCTTGGACACTTCACGGGGCAAAATCTCTTTGGCGATATTGGGATTTGCATCAAGTGGATATTGAGCCTTTCAAACGGTTCATTGTTGGCTCTCGAATTCTTTCCGATATCTCTGATACAAATATTGTTCAGGAAGCAACGCTACCAGTTTCGATTGGTACAGCAGAGGCTGGTCTTCAATTACTAAAAGCAAACGAATCGCTCGATGCAGCTGAAGCGGTAGAAGCGCTTCGAATTGCAAGATTACTGCACCAAGCATATCCAAAAACACATCGTATATTGCATTTGAATGCCTCCTTG
>JACNLR010000011.1 GCA_014381385.1 Planctomycetota bacterium
TCGATTTGGGAATGCAGCTTGGAAGGCCTTTGATTACCCCACATCAGAGACTGGCGCACAAAATGGTTTGCTCGTTGGCATCGCATATCAAAACTTCGATATCTCCACACAAAGTGGTACACCCTCCATCGAGTACGGCAACGCGAATGCATTTGAAAGTAATGGTTGGACCGTTGATGCATCGTGGAGAGGTGACGGTTGGAATGTGTTTGGATACTACGTCACAACAGAAGGTAAAAACTTAGCAAGAACGCTCGAACAAAAATCAGATGGGTGGCTCATTCAGGGTGGGTTTATGCTGAACGACAACCTTGAACTTTTCGGGCAATACCAAAACGGAAATATCGCCGGAGCAACTTGGACAAATGGAAGCAACGATTTGGATGCTTTTCGTGTTGGTTTCAACTATTGGCCAGTTGCGGGTAGTAACAACGTCAAATGGACGACTGATATTGGCTGGGCAGGCGAGAGTCTTGCGGCCGGTGGAGCAACCACGAGCACGTCTGGAATCGCAAGTGCTGACTGGGAGGGTACCGGTAACGGTTGGCGAGGCGATACAGGAACAAATGATGGACAAATGCTACTCCGTACACAGTTGCAACTTTTATTCTAATATTATTAACAGAACCACAAACACTGGCAGGAGATAAACAGATGCCCGTAAATGCAATGGCTCGACTGTTTGGAAAATCACCATTCGTTCCGCTTCAACTTCACCTCGACAAAATTTCTGATTGTGTTGAAGCAGCCGTAATATTGCTTGAACGAATTCGTTCCGGAGACACAGCAAACATAAGCAAAGAGGCTCGAAGAATTTCAAAACTAGAGCACAAGGCCGACCTTGTGAAAAACGATATTCGAAATAATTTGCCCCGTGGATTATTTATGGCAATCGACAGAGGGCAACTTCTTGAAATTTTAAGTTTGCAAGACTCTATTGCTGATCAAGGTGAAGACATTGCCGTGCTGATGAGTATTCGTCCCGTAAAAATTTTGAATGATTTATCTGAGCCACTAAAAGAATATATTGATGGAAATTTACTCGCGTTTCATAAAGTAAAAGAAGTGATGCGAGAACTCGATACACTCATTGAATCCGGTTTTGGGGGCACCGAAGCAAATAGGGTTGATTCAATGATCGAGGACGTTGCAATCGCAGAACACGAGTGCGACATCATGCAACGAAAACTAATGAAGAAAGTTCTTGACCACGAAAACGACCTTTCGGTTGGAGACTTTTTTGTATGGCAACGGCTCCTGCATGAACTTGCTGGAATAAGTAATTACTCTGAAAAATTAGCGAATCGGGTGCGGATGCTCTTGACGTTGAAATAAGAAACGAATTGGAAAAATGGAATATACAACAGCACTTATTGTTTTAGCTCTCTTGTTCGGCTTTTACATGGCGTGGAACATCGGCGCCAACGACGTTGCAAATGCGATGGGCACAAGCGTCGGATCAGGGGCACTGACATTTAAGAGAGCCGTTATTTTGGCAGCAATTCTAGAATTTGTTGGTGCCTTTTTTGTGGGTTCCCACGTTTCAGATACTGTGCGAAGGGGAATTGTTGATCCAGTGTTATTCGAGGGGGATCCACAAGCCTTTGTGCTTGGGATGTTGTCCGCACTATTGGCAGCAGGTGTTTGGTTACAGGTTGCCTCTTATTTTGGTTGGCCCGTTTCAACAACCCACTCAATTGTTGGGGCAATTGTTGGGTTTGGTGTTGTCTATGGCGGTTTATCAGCAATCGAATGGGGGGGAGTTGGAAAAATTGCTGCGAGCTGGGTTGTTTCACCTTTAATGAGTGGAACAATAAGTTTCATTATCTTCCAAATTGTTTTGCACCGAGTGTTTTATAGGGCGGATCCTGTGAAGGCAGTGCGCAAATTTACACCCTATATGGTGTTTATCGTGCTCGGCATCATGACTTTAGTTATGGTCTTTAAAGGCTTGAAGCACCTTCATCTTGACCTATCACTTACACATGCTTTACTTGTTGCAAGTGGAGTTGGGTTGCTTGGCGCAATCATTTCGATTCTACTCTTGAAACGATACAAAACAGATGATTCGTTAGAAGAACAACGGCAAGCAAGAGAGTTGTACACTGTTCGCGCGATGCAACGAGCGTTGAAACATTTAGCAAGGGCGAGGCACTCCGCAGACATCGATGAGCAGAGCGCAATTGACGCGGTGATGAAGGAAACACGTGCATTGACGGACACTTCAGCAAAACGTGCAAACTTGGGATCAAGTAACAATGAGTTTAGGCAAGTCGAACGCATTTTCATATTCTTACAAATTTTGACAGCGTGCTTTGTTGCGTTTGCTCATGGAGCAAACGATGTAGCGAACGCAATTGGTCCACTTTCTGCGGCAGTACAAACAATCAGAGAGGGTGCAGTGGCTGCGACTTCAGTTGTTCCGATGTGGGCACTCGCACTTGGCGGTGTCGGCATTGTCATCGGTTTGGCTACCTATGGCTGGAGGGTGATGGAGACAGTCGGCAAGAAAATTACCGAACTGACACCATCCCGTGGTTTTTGTGCCGAGTTTGGAGCCGCAACAACAATTGTCATTGCCTCTAAATTAGCACTTCCAATTTCAACAACGCAC
>JACNLR010000132.1 GCA_014381385.1 Planctomycetota bacterium
TCGCAACAACAGTTTCTGTGAATTATGCAATTGACGCAAACCGTCAACTTGTTCGAAACGAAAAGTTGCTGGAGTTTGCAGAAGAGACACTACACATACAACACTACATTGTGATTCAACAAGAGAAGTATTGGCAAACGCACCTTGGTATTGCTCAACAAACAGCAGATAAACTCTCTGAAGGTGATCGAAAATTACAACTGGAAATGTATAGGCTTCTTGGAATGGCTGATATGTCATCGAATTACGATGCAAAAATGTTCCAAGTTGCATGGAATATTGCGGTAGATGAATACGGTAACAATTCCCCAGAAGCGCTGATTCTAGAAACACAGATAGCGGTCAAAAGAATGGATAGTGACCGCGAGGGGCTACCAAAAAAATTACACGAGTTAAGCAAGCGTTGGCAAGGCGGGACTCCCAAACAACACGCAGAGTTCTTACGACTTATTGCCTTTGGTCAACTTGCTTCATCGGATACATTGACTCGAGAAGAAGGAAATGCGAATACAAGAGAGGCAATTTTGATTTCCCAAAAGCACCTCGGTCCAGAAGAAACAGTCTCACTTCTTAGTCGACAGGTCTGGTCGAATGTATTTATTGACGGCAGTATTACAGCGCTCGATGCATCAATTGAATTGTATGAGTCGAAAATTAAGCCGTTGATTGATTCGGAATACGCACCATCTGAATGGGCTTCATTGCGTCGTCAAATATTGATAGCAGTTGTGTATTTGTCACGTGGACAAGCAGGCTCAGGAGTTCAAAGAGTTGATGATATTGACACAGCGATCGCAATGAATGAATACATTGTTGAAACATTGATAGAAAAAACCGGTGATGGGTATAACTCGGTTTGGCAGGTCATGAACAATTTAGCAATTTGCTATGCTTTAAAGGCAGATATATTGGAAGAAAGAGGAGATGTTACTCAAGCCACAGAATTGAAAAAACAAGGGGCAGCCATTTGGTTGAGGATTTTTCAACAAGTGTATTTTAAACTTGAAGACGATGATCTAGTTAGAGGATGGTATTCAGCATCCTTTAGGCATTATTTGCCGGAATTAGCACCCTCAGATGAGGATTTGGATGCTTGGTTGCTGCAAGTTGGTAATCTTCCAAAAAGAACCCAAAAATAATTTCCCGTTAGGCTTTAATTGTCACATTAGAGTTTGGGGGAGTTATTCGATGGAGACACAAAGGAGAAAACATGTTTAAAACGATAATTATGGCGGCGTTTACAGTATCAGTAGCCCTTACTGCTGTTGGTGAAACATTCACAGTACCAAGTGGTAAAACACAAACCATTCAATCAGCAATCGATATTGCTGCTGATGGTGATGAGATTTTGGTTCTACCGGGCACCTACCTAGAGCATATCAATTATGGGGGTAAAACACTAGTAATTAAATCTGCAGAAGGTCCGGAATCCACCATCATTGATGGGCAGAATAATGCACCTACTGTTGTATTAACTTCAGGAGGGGAACTGCCTGGAACATCCCTTGATGGTTTTACAATAAGAAACGGTAAAAACGGCGGTGGGCAAAATGAATTTGGCGGTGGTGTACATGTTGTAAGCGACGCTTCGTTTCAAATTGACAACTGTATTATTCAAAATTGCACTGCTTCAGACAGTTCAGGGGCAGGTGTATATGTAAAACCGGCATCTATAGAAGATCGCGTCTTTGGTATGAGGAACACTACAATCAAAGACTCAACGGCTACCCATTGGGGAGGTCTGATAACCATTGAGGCATCATCAACAGACACTTTGATTGAGGGTTGTTTTTTTTCAAATGGTCATTCATGGAACGGCTCACTTTATATAGGTGATGTGGGTGATGTAGGCGCTGAGATTGTCACGTTTTTACACTGTACATTTTATGATTGTGATGGCTCCAAGTTTGGGACATTAGTCCACGGCGCAGCGATATTTGACGGTTGCGTTTTTGAAGAAAGCCACGCCAGTGGATACAACGGTTGGACCGGCGATGCAATTGCGGGTGGTTGGTTCGACTGGTCTGATATTTCAATAATGAATTGTGTATTCTTGAATAATGGTGGTCCTGTGGTATCAAACGAAGGTGCTGCTGATGATACCGGTTCTGTCGCTGACAGTTTATTTTGCAGTAACGGGACGCCAAACATTAATGGTAATTGGTCAGTAGAAAATGTTCAGGAACTTGAGTCTTGCCCAGAATTTATAGACTGCAACGAAGACGGTATTGCGGATTGGATACAGGTTGTTACGCATCCAGAGATGGATACGAATAACAATGGTATTCCAGATGATTGCGAAGTCCTACTTGGAGCGTGTTGTATTAACGGTTATGCAATCGAACTACCCCAAAATGACTGTGATTATGTGAGCGGAGAGTTCATGGGAGATGGCACTGATCCAACCGACGTCACATGCTCATTAGTTTGTAGTGAAGACGTTAACGGTGACGGACTAGTGAATGTTTCCGATATTATGGCGGTTCTTGATGTGTGGGGCGCGTGTCCATAAAACCCCTATAGGTGTAAAAATGGTATTTATTGCAGCCCGCCCCCTCACAGGGCGGGCTGCTTTTTTATAGGTAG
>JACNLR010000129.1 GCA_014381385.1 Planctomycetota bacterium
CCTCCACCACAAAGAACATGGATTTGCCAAACAAGTTTGTCCATTTCGCGACCAATCCATCGAGCAGTGTGTTCATTTGCAAGGTTCCAAGCCCGCCAATCTTCGGACGCATTCGGCGCATCATAATTTTATATTCGCCTGTTGCCGAGTCGGTGTCTTTCGTAAACCAGCCATACCTACGCAATGCAAGGAGTGACCATGCGACTTGCACTATTCCAGCAAGTACAACCGAAACGCCAATGAGTGCCATGTGGTGCAGTGGATTGTCAAAAACGCCAATAAGCCCAAACGCCGCAGCGATCATGAAACCATTTAAAATTATCGGCGCTGCTGCCGTTGGTCCAAACTTGTCGTGAACGTGTAGCATCGCCCCAAATATTGCGACAAGGCAAACCAGTGGCATGTAGGGCAACATCACCATCGACAACTGCAAAGAAGTGCTTGGTTCCACTTGCAGCGAAACGATAACCCCAACAACTATTTCACCAATAATTGTCAGCACACCAAGGAGAACGATCAATTTTGAAATAGTAAGTGTTGCAAATGCTTTTGCAAGTTGTGGATCTTGCGATTGGAGTTTCGTATAACTTGGAAGAAATGCAGCCGCAAGCGCGCCCTCACCAAAGAGACGGCGAAACAAGTTTGGAATCAAAAAGGCAAAGTAAAACGCAGATGCAAATGCACCCGCGCCAAAAAGGCGAGAAAGAGCACCGTCTCGAACGAGTCCAAGGCACCTACTAACAAGTGTGAGCATGCTATTTGTTCGCGTGTTTCTTTCTAAGTTATCGCTCATGTTGCCTTGTTCCACGCCAAGCGCAATCCAACAACAAGCGCGGCTATCGCTGCTACCCATGGTTCAAACGTTGTAAAAGAGGCAAGAGCACCAACCATCGCTGCAAGTAGAATCGTCAGGAAGATGCACGGAAGCATACTTTTTACAATTCTTTTCGTTTCTTGTTGCAAACCGCCCTTACAGACAAAGAACCAAAGCACGCAACCCGTTGTAATAAATGTAGCGTCTACGAAAGCAACTTGGGAGTGCTGCTTCCCCGTGAAATACAAATAGGCGAACCAAAAAAGAGCCATTGTTGCAATCCCAACCCCAAAACCAATGCAACACAGAATTACCCAGTTCTTGGTTTTTGACAAGGTCGTTTCTACTGATTCTTGAATGTTGGCGACCGAACCTCTTGAAAGTGCTCCACCCCAAACCATGAAAGACGCGATACCTAGTTCCCCCGCGAGCAAATCTTCCCCGCTAAATGCGCGATGAAGTGGAAGCAGATCTTGGGTTACTTCGTCTGCAATAGCCCAGAGAGCAACGATGATCCAACAAGCCCAAGGATTCTTCACAATCTTTGTGCACATAAAGATAAAGCCGAGCATACCGAAACACATAAAGTGTAAAAGTTTATCTGGCGGTGCAAACGCTGGTTCGTCGCTTGGAATTGCTTGAGGGAGATGTGTTGCAATTGTAAGTGCGACAAACCAAAGCAAACATGCAATTCGCCAATGCCAGAGGGTTACCTCATGCGTGTTCATTGACGAGTTCGACATCAGCGGTTTTATGTGCTCTGATTACACTCTCTGCAAGCGTCGCGTAATCTTTTGCTCCAGCGCAATCGGGTTCGTAATCAAAAATAGTTTGCCCAAAACTTGGTGCTTCTGCGAGTTTGACGCAACGGCGGATTGCAGGATCAAAAATCACGCAGTTTTTCCACGGCACATCGCTTTCGCGAGAAGCGTCGAAGAACCCTTGCAAATCATCAACCACTTCGCGGGCAAGTTTGGTGTTCTTTTCGTGCATGCAAAGCACGATGCCGGTGACAGAGAGTTCTGGGTTTATTCCACCTACGAGCATTTGCACTGTTTCAAAGAGCCGACTTACGCCTTGAAGTGCAAGGAAGTGAGTCTGCATAGGAACGATGAGTTCTTTCGATACAGCGAGCGCATTAATTGTTAACAAGCCCAGACTTGGTGGACAGTCAATCAAAATGTAATCATATGTATCAAGGATTGGAGCCAGTTTCTTTGCGAGCAAATCGTGGCGGTCTGTTTTGGATGCAAGTTCCGATTCGGCGGCAGCAAGGTCCACTTCGCTTGTGATGAGATCAATATTTTTCCTCGCATTTACAACGGCATCTTTTGCGGTGACGGACTCGTCCATCAAAAGGTCGTAGACAGAGGCCGCAGTTTCATCAATACCAAAGTGCAAACCAAGGTGCGTTTGCGGGTCAAGGTCGATGACAAGGACTTTGTTGCCAGCATTTGCAATCGCCGCAGCAAGGTTCACCGTCGTTGTGGTTTTCCCAACACCCCCCTTTTGGTTTAATAATGAAATGATTCTAGCCACAATGTTAAGTATAACTACCCGGCGGGTAGTTTATTTTTTGCCAACCATCGAGTCGAGTAATTTTTCCAAAATCATCAAAAATTAGAAATGCTTCGTTCGTTTCGTTATCGTCAGTACTCTTCCGAGCAAATTCCCATTGTTGATGTAACCAACCAGAATCGCGCAAAGTGGGACCGTCGGCGCTGGAGTAATGACATGGAATTTTCAGTTGCTCTGTCACTTGTTGCACCACGGTTGATTTCCCGACTTGAATACTCGTTTTGGAGCGGTTTAGCAATCTTGGGTTGATTCATTGCTCCACATCCAGCGCATGGCGGCAGATTCTTTGCCGATGATGTCGCGAAGATAATGGGCAAGAAGACGATTTGCACGCCCAAGCGCCTGGGGCTCTGTTGCCTGGATTGAACTGCCCTCTTCTAGCATACGCAACACGTGGATCGTTTCCTTGCGTACGCGAACCCGATCAATTTCTCCGGTATCTTCAACGACCCCGCCCATCTGCGAACTGAATGCAACAACCGATTGGGATTCGCAAACCGTTTCAAGTGTAGGTTTGTACCCCGTTTCAACAAGAAGCGACCACTGGAAACGAAGGAGTGGCCAATCGATGTCGTGCCCATCGTCCATCCTATCCAACGCGCTTAGCAATGCATCGTAAACATTTGTGTGCGGGTCTTGATCCGTTAGCATTCTGCCGACAAGGTCAACCATGTAAATGGCGCTACGATTTACAACAAGATTGTTCCTTGTTGTCCACCAAACATGTTCAAGTTGCCACTCTGTCAGCGTCGCAAGGTCGCTGTTCGTTTTAAGGCGCGCTACGATGTTTCCGCGAGTGAGTGGATCGAAGCCCCCAGAAAATGCGCCGGTGTCTCTTTTTGAACCTTTGGCGATGCCACGTATCATCCCGTTTTCTTTTGTTAGTAAACTGACTGTTTGACTTGTTTCCGAGTAATCCCAACACCGCAAACAAATAGCTGTGTCAGAGAGAATTGCCATCTTAGTTGTGCTTTGTAGATGCTTCGAATAAAGGAACCCAAGGATATGCCTCTGCAACTTCTTGGAGATCTTTTATTGTGAGTGATTCTATTTTACTAAGCTCTTCTTCGAGCGAAACGTACTTGCCACTTGTTGTCAGCATACTTCCAAGTCGTTGCATGCGACCTGCTGGTCGCTCGCTGGCGACCGCTGCTGCCGTCTCCGCTTTTGCCACAACTTTTACAAGGTCGTCTTCCGTTAAAGTGTCAACAACATTTTCCATTTCGCTTCGCAAGATTGCGGCAACTTGTTGTGCATCGGCTGGATCACACACCGCATACGTAAGTTGTTCACCGTATTGATCGTTTGTGTCAACCGATGCTGCAGCCGCTTCGGCTAAACCTGTATCAATGAGTGCCCAGTGCAACCTTGAACCATCTCCACCACCGAGAATTGCTGCAAGCGCAGACGCTGCGTATTTGTGCTCGTCTTGAAATGAAACACTTGGCATCATCATCAAGTGATAATGTTGTTGTAAGTCTTGAATATGTTTTTCGAAGGAACCGCCATTGCGAACAACCTTGCCGTACGATCTAGACGCACCGGTATTTTGCCATGTTCCACAGTGAGATTGAATTCGCTCAACCATCGCATCAAAGTCGACGTTACCAGCAAGCACAACCGTCGTATTGTCTGCGCTGTACCTATCGTTAAAATACGCCGCGAGTTCGTCTCGTTGCATCTCTTGAATTGTTTTGGGTGTTCCCAGAACTCGGTGCCCAAGTGGACTATTCCCGTAATATTGCTCCATTGCACTTTCGTAGAGCACCCAAAAAGGCTGGTCGTCATACATGGCGATTTCTTCAATAATTACCTTTTTTTCGTCATCAAAATCTTGTTGCCTGAGCGATGGTCGCAAAATATCAGCCAGCGTGCTGTGAATATCTTCAAGGACTTCGGGTAAACCCGCACCCCAGAATGCAGTCATTTCACCTGATGTAAACGCGTTGTGCTCCGCGCCTATGTTGTCAAAGGCTAAATCAACTTCTTCCGCGCTTAGGGTCTTTGTCCCCTTGAACATCATGTGCTCAAGAAAATGACTTACCCCCATGACCTTTGCTGATTCGTCCCTTGCGCCGGTTTTTACAAAAAAACCAATCGCTGCCGTTGCTGCTGCATCGGAGCACTCCGCAGTAATGTGCATACCATTATCTAAAGTAGTTTCTTTGTACTCGTAACTCAATTGTGAATCATTCTACCTTCAGTACCAAGCGCTGCCTCGTGAATTGATTCGGCCATAGTTGGGTGCGCGTGCATCGTCGAAACAATATCTTCAACCGTTGCCTCGAGGCGAATTGCTAAACCGATTTCGGAAATAAGTTCACTTGCGTCATGCCCAATAATGTGTGCGCCTAGAATTTCGCCATAGGGTTTGCTCGCGAGAATTTTTACGACACCATCTGCAGCGCCAACTGCAATCGCTTTACTGTGCGCCTTGAGTGAATATTCACCCTTCATGTAATCGATGCCTGCTTCTTTTACTTGTTGTTCATTCATTCCAATCGAAGCAATCTGTGGGTTGGTGTATGTGCAGGCAGGAATTGATTTGTAATCAACACCGAACGTGTGGTGCCCTGCCATGCGTTCAACACACGTCACAGCTTCTTCCGACGCTACGTGTGCAAGGAGTGGCGGCCCGATGATGTCGCCGATTGCATAAATACCAGCAACACTCGTTTTGTAAGACGGCTCATCAACATCCATCGCGTCTGTTTTAATAAAACCACGGTCAAGTTCAATACCAAGCGAATCATCAAAAAGACCATCGCAGCGTGGTCCAACACCAATGGCAATGAGGACTTTGTCGCCAGAAACACTTTCTTGTTTGGACTCGTCGTTTACATTTGCAAACTGCACTGTTGCGCCAGTATCTGTCACTTCTACGGACTGCACTGCAGCACTCGTGTGAAATTTCATTCCCTGTTTTTTAAATGCACGCTGGGCTATTTTGCTGATGTCTGTATCCTCCACGGGTAAAATTCGATCGAGCATTTCGATAATTGTTACCTTCGTGCCAAACGCGTTATAGACGTATGCGAATTCCATTCCGATTGCACCAGAGCCAATAATAATGAGCGAGTCCGGCCGTTCGCGTAGCGTCATCGCATGCAACGAATTTAAAATTGTTTTTCCGTCGCAAGGGGCAAATGGTAATTCGCGAGGCTTTGCACCAGTTGCGATTAAGACGCGATCCGCTGATATCGTTTCCACGACATCGCCGCCATCACCGTTGTAATAATCACCCGAAGGAGTGCGGATTTCTACAGTGCATGGTGTTACACCGTTGTTTCCAGAGACAATGTGTGCGTGTCCCTGTATATGTTCGATGTTGTTTTTCTTAAACAAAAAACCGACACCACCATTGAGTTGCTCCGTAATTTTTCGAGTTCGTCCGATGAACGCACCCCAGTCAACAGATACTTCGCCAATATTTATACCCCATTCCTTAGCATGGTTCACGGCTTCGTCGTAGATTTCTGCGCCGTGAAGCAATGCCTTAGAAGGGATGCATCCCCAGTTCAAACATACGCCACCGAGTTTATCTCGGTCGACACATGCAACTTTCAAACCCAGTTGCGCTGCGCGAATTGCCCCCACGTAGCCGCCAGGTCCAGAGCCAATTACAATCAAATCAAAATGCCGTTGCGAAGTCAAAATACGTACCTTCCTTTAAGGAGTGAATTAACGATTGAAAAGCGGTATTTTATCGTGGATTACAGGACTCGAAGGAACTCACACAACTGCTTGACAGGCAGCATCTTATGGCTTCTTTACAGGGCGTGTAAACCCACCTAAGACGAAACGCTCTGTCTGGGGTATCATTCCAAGATTCCACAGGAAAGAGAAAACGAAGTGAGAACAGCATTAATTAGTGACATTCATGGCAATCTCGAGGCACTCAATGCGGTGCTTGAGGATATCAGTGGCCGAAAGGTAGACCGCATTGTCTGCCTTGGCGACACACTTGGATATGGCCCAAATCCAGCAGAATGCGTCGATGCAGTAGCCGATGTGTGTGATTGGTGCCTCCTTGGAAATCACGACTACGGTGCCTTATACGAACCAACCAACTTCAATGCTGCGGCTGAACAGGCTGCCTACTGGACGCGGGCGCAATTTGATGCAGAAGAAGACAAGGAAGTTGCAGCCAAGCGATGGGAGTTTCTTGGCGGTTTACGAGTTCGAACTCAGATGGAAGATTTTCTAGCAGTTCATGGAACGCCAAGAAGACCTATCAATGAATATCTCTTTCCAGACGATGCCATTAACTCGCCTGTAAAAATGAAACAAATTTTTGACCGAATTCCCAAACACTCTATGTCAGGGCATACACACGTCCCTGGAATTTTTACGAGTGAACCAGATTTTTACCCACCAGATGACATCGACGACACGTTCAACTATGAGAACGAAGAACACATTATTATTAATCCAGGGTCAGTTGGTCAGCCACGCGATCTTGATCCTCGAAGCAGTTATGCGATTCTTGATGACGAAGCCAAAAAAGTCGACTTCTTTCGGCTTGACTACGACATTGAATCTGTTCGCGACAAAATTTATGCAATTCCCGATCTCAGCAATTGGCTTGGCGATCGACTTCGCGAAGGTCGGTAAGACCTTTATGGAAAGTAGGAAACTATGACACCTCAGGCACGCCGGCGGTTGATACCCGTAATTGTCCTCTTTTTAGTGGGCAGCATTTTGTCCGTACTTATCTTTGGACCCAAAAGGCCAGAAAAACCAAAGGATCAACCAGTACATGAAACGCCCAAAGAGGTTGTAGAACAAAAACCAAGTGCCACAGTGGAAAAAGCGGCGATTGACGCTCCCCCTGAAGTTGCAGAAGTTGCAAACGAAAATCTTAAGCCGTTTGAAGTATTGCACCTTGTCACATATTTGGAAACACCAGATGACGTTGTTCTTGGCTCCTTGTCTGATTATGAAAACTGGAAAATGGAAGTTGCGTTTACCCGAAATGGTGCAAGTATTTCTTCGATACGTTTTTCCGATATCTACGAAACGGTTGACGGTAAACTCGCTTGGAATAAGTACCGTCAATACGGTGGCAAGCAACCTTCAATTGATGAATTATATCTCCTTACAAGCACATTCCATTCAAACGGATTTACCGCTCCAGTATTGAGCGCATACCAAGTTGTCATCAACGATCAAAAACTGAACCTTACAACTGCAAATGTTTGGAAACAAACAAACGTAACAATGGACAGCGTTTCTTACGAAGCGACCATAGTTGATGAAAACAAGAACACCATCGCAGTTGTCTATCGAACTTGGACGCTAAGCGAGGGGTATGGACTTCATGTACAGCAAGGAATAAAAAATCTTACTGGGCAGCAGTGTAGCGTGCAGTGGATGCAATACGGCCCACCAAGTTTAACCGTTGATCGTTCACGATATATGGATCGCCGGCGCTTCCGCTTTGGCTGGGAGCTCAGCGACGAGTTTGACCCCAACCACGCTGCACCAATTCAATCCAATGATTTCCTGTATGAATTTGCTGACACAACGAAGGATGTTGAAACAACATTGTGGCCAACAGAAGCAACCATCGAGGATGCATCTAAACTCTCTTGGTTCGCCTCAACAAACCGCTACTTTTCGCTGGCTGTTATGCCAAACATCGATGATAAGGGCATTGGTAACAGAATCATTACGGATAAAATCAGTTCGATCCGTTGCCGAGTTTGGGGAGCAAGTCCGACGGAATATGTAACAACTGGTTTATACAGCCCTGCAAAAATAATTGCAAGTGGTGAGTCGTTTGACCTGACCATGGATGTATACGCTGGCCCTTTGCAACGCTCAGTTCTTGACAACGAACAACCTTATGTCGCACTCAATATGCGCGACATGGTGCTGTATCAAATGTCCTCTATGTGTGCAATTTGCACCTTTCAGTGGCTTGCTGATTTTCTAGCGGTTGTCCTTACAACGCTTGATCAATACGTCGTGTTTGATTGGGGACTTGCAATTATTTTACTCGTGCTCATTGTGCGTAGTATTTTGCATCCGATTACGAAAAAGTCGCAAATAAACATGCAACGCTTTGGCAAAGTGATGCAAAAACTCAAACCCGAGATTGATAAACTCAAACAAAAATATCCAAACGATCCAAAGCGCGTGCAATCAGAACAAATGGCGTTGATGCAAAAATATGGAGTGAACCCATATCAAATGCTTGGTTGCCTTCCAATGTTTTTGCAGATGCCAATTTGGATCGCCCTCTATGCACTGCTCTACTTTATGTTTGACATTCGCCAAGAACCGGCTTTCTTTGGCATCTTTCAATTGATTGGGGAATGGCCGTTTCTTGCCGACCTCAGTTCTGCAGACCACTTCTTTGGCAAGTTCGATGAACCAAAGCACTTTCTTCTTTGGAACATAACTGGAATAAATTTGCTTCCTATTTTGATGGGCGTTATCTTCTTTATTCAGCAGAAATACATGTCGCCACAATCAATGGCAACAACTCCTGAGCAAGCGTCACAACAAAAGATTATGCGTGTCATGATGGTCGTTCTATTCCCCCTCATGCTGTACTCGGCACCCTCTGGATTAACGCTTTACATTTTGACTTCGAGTACGGTTGGCATTCTTGAAAGTCGCCGCATTCGCAATCACATTGATGAATTGCCTATCGAGCCAAAGCCCACTGGGCAACCAACTCGAGGTGGTAAAAAATCAAAAGACAAACAAGGCAGAGCTTGGTCAGACGCAATGGATGCGCGCCGAAAGAAAGTGCAGAATAAAGCGAAAAAGCAAAACTTTAAAAAGCGAGGGTAAGCGCCACCAGAGATGGATTTTGAATCGACCATCGTTGCGGTAAGTTCGGCAAGCGGAAATTCGTCGCATGCTCTTGTTCGTGCAAGTGGAAAGAACGCATGGAGTGGCATACAGAAACTAGGAATTCAAATCGAATCGAGGAAACTCGTGCGTGGATACCTTTCTATTGGTACATCTGCGCTCCCCGTTTTCGTGTACTCGTTTCCATCTGAAAGTTCGTTTACGGGCCAGGATACTGTGGAAATTCAACTTGCAAATAACAGAACTCTTATAGATCTTGTTTTGCAAAAACTTGTCGCTGCTACAGATGGTCGTTTTGCTGAGGCTGGGGAGTTTACGGCAAGGGCTTTTCTCAATGGCAACATTTCCTTATCTGCTGCAGAAGGTGTTTGCGCAACAATCTCTGCTAACAACGATGCAGAACTTTCAGGTGCTTCCCTGCTTCGTGCTGGAGCGCTTGCCATGGCAACTGAACCGGTAGCAACAGTGATTGCAAGGACTCTTGCTCTTGTTGAGGCTGGCATAGATTTCACTGATGAAGAAGATGTCGTTGCAATTTCAGAAAGCGCGCTGCGCGACGTTATTCTAGATTGCAAGCACAAACTTACTTCTGTTTTAAAGAGCAAAATTACAATGGAATCCCTCCGCGCATTACCCAGCGTTGTACTTGCTGGGGCGCCAAATGCAGGAAAATCAACACTCTTTAATGCGCTCCTTGGGAAAAAAAGGGCAGTAATTTCCGGTGTTTCTGGAACAACACGCGATGCAATTGTTGAACAAACCTATTTCGAAAGTAAAGAAATACTTCTTGTTGATATTGCGGGATATGAAACTGCAAACAACGAGCTTTCTGCTTCAATGCAAAAGGCTGCACAGCGTGCGCTGAATACGGCGGATGTTGTGCTGTGGTGTATTGCGCCAAATTGCAATAGTAAAGTCGAATACGAAAACGCAATTATCGTTCACACCAAAGGAGATTTGGAGGGTGCATGCGCTGATGCAGTGCAAGCAAATACTGGTATTGGTATTGCTGCGTTAAAAGAGCAAGTTGCATCTACTCTTTCCGATGCACCGATGCCGCGACTTGGTGCACTCGCATTACTTCCACGACATGAACACAATGTATGCAAAACCATTGAAGCACTAAGCGATGCATTAGAACAAATACATACTCCAGAGTTAACGGCTGCCTCATTGCGGGAAGCGTTAAATGCAATCGGCGCAATTACGGGGCAAGTAACGCCAGATGAAATAATCGGCGAGGTGTTCTCCACATTTTGTATTGGGAAATAATTTTCTACGCTTTAGTTTGTAATTCGAATACGAATTTGTTTTAGCGTACCGCTGCATTGCGATTGTAATGTTTGCAATAAACCCGAACGGACTAACTGATTCAATTTGTACGAAGTAGAAGAATCTGTTACAGAAATTTCTAATACCCCCCTACGTAAAGAAACTGGCGTTGCATTTGTTGCAATATTTTTTGGGATCGTGTTATCCCATGTCTCTAATATTTGGGTAAGTTGTTTGTTGGCTTTCTTGAGGGATCGACGAAATTCGACAATAGAAGATTCAATGCTTGTGTCTCGAACTTTTCGTTTTCTCCATTTTCGTAACTGTTCTAATTGCGCATTCAATTTTGCCATCGCGTATATCTTACTCGGTAGAGGGGGAAGTCCAAGATAAAGTTTTTGAGAGTCCCACATCGGATGGCGCCTGATGTTATTGTTTCGACTTATGACCGCTATTCACCTCAAAAGATTAACTAAAGCTTTCGGCGAAACTCTAGCGGTCAATGGAATTGACCTTGAGATAGAGGCCGGCGACCTCTTTTTTCTCCTTGGTCCCTCGGGCTGCGGCAAGACCACCCTGCTGCGAATGTTGGCTGGTTTTATCGAGCCGACCTCTGGCTCGGTCTATTTTGGGGACAAAGAAGTCACACATACACCACCAAATAAACGTAATACGGGAATGGTCTTTCAAAGTTACGCTCTCTGGCCACACATGAGTGTGGAAGAAAATGTAGCGTATGGCTTAAAGGTACGCAAGATACCCCCTGCTGATCGTCAAAAACTGGCACTTAAAGCGCTTGAAGTGGTTCAAATGGCACACTTAGCCACTCGCAAGCCAAACGAACTCTCTGGCGGTCAACAACAGCGAGTAGCGCTAGCTCGAGCAATCGTGGTAGAACCAGACGTGCTCCTTCTTGATGAACCGCTCTCTAATTTGGATGCAAAACTTCGATTAGAAATGCGTTGCGAGATTAAAAGAATATGCTCAACTCTTGGTATAACAACTGTTTATGTGACGCATGATCAAAAAGAAGCCCTGTCGATTGCAGATAAAATGGCAATTTTAAAGGATGGTCAAGTGCACCAAATTGGCTCGCCAAGTGAAATTTATAGAAGCCCAAATTCGAAATTTGTTGCGGAATTTATTGGAGAAACGAATTTTATTCCAGCCAAACGCACTGATGGTGGTATAGAAACGCCACTGGGCAATCTAACTCTGCTTGGAACTGCTAGCGAAGACACGGTTACTTGTTCGCTTCGACCAGAGGCCATCGCTGTCCATGCATCCCCCGCCACTACAAATGCCTTCTCTGGAAAATGCGTAGAAACAATTTACTTGGGCGAGGTAGCACAGCACCAAGTCCAAGTTTCAGATGCACTGATACTTCGAGTGACTGAAGTAAACCCAAGCCACGAAGGCAAAATTGGGGACACGATGTATCTGTCCGTCGAACCAAAAGACGTAATTCCACTTTCAATATAATTACTTGCTGCATTTTACGCGAAACTGGCTCTATTTTACGTCTATTTACGCGTTATGTCTACTATAGCCCCGCAATTAAAGTCTCAGAGGGGATATATTGCGAAGATTATATGCGTTTTTGTGCCCTTCAGGGGCGATAAGTGTTGCGCAAAATACAGTGAATAAAAGTCTCAGAGGAGAAAATGCTGCCGTGAGCCTGTTATCGGACGTGCTATTTGTGTATATTTTACCGGCAGGGGGGGGTTGACGTTCTACGTGGAACATGGGATAAAGCGTAACAGTGCAATTTCGTGTTCCACGTGGAACATAAAAATATGCCGATCTGTTCGATGGTTGAAGGAGTAACCTAGTATGGCAGCGCCAGCAAAAAAGAAAAAACGTCGTCTTGGGAAGGGGCTTGAAAGTTTGCTTTCTAAACCAGTGGATGTATCGCCTCCACCTGTTGTTGAAGCAACAGCGCCAACGGTCGAGCAAAATTCAAAGTCGGAAGAGATTGCTGAGGGTAATCTCAAAATTCCGCCAGGGGAGGGGCTCGTATATCTCTCTGTTGATTCCATTGTTCCCAACCCAATATCTCTAGATAATTCTAAATGTTGTTTTTGATCCTCTCCAACTGGAACAT
>JACNLR010000004.1 GCA_014381385.1 Planctomycetota bacterium
AATCATGGTTAAACCATAATACTGCGTTGTAAATACTTGGAATTTAGTTCCACCCAAGCTGGAAGAAAATTGCTGTGAATAAAAGATCAGCAATAACAATTGTCACAATTGTTTGCACTACTGTGTCGGTTGTTGCTTTGCCAACTCCAGCTGCGCCACCGCTTACTTTTAACCCGTTATAGCAGGCAATTGCAGCAAGAATAATCCCAAAAACACTGGCTTTTAGTAAGCCTGTAAGGAAGTCAGACAAGTGTACTTGCGAGAGTGTATTGTCTTTATAGAGTTCGTAAGGTACGTCAAGCATTTCAACAGAGACCAAGCAGGCTGTTGCGATAGCAACGACATCACCAATCACCGTCAACAAAACAAGGCTCACAACAGTTGCAATAACTCTTGGTACTGCTAGGAACCGAATTGGATTTAATGCTTGCGCTTCAAGAGCTTCAATCTCTTCGCCTACTACCATTGTGCCAAGTTCCGCTGCAATGGCAGCTCCCGCAAAACCCGTAAGTACAATCGCCGAGATAAGTGGGCCAAGCTCTCGTAACACCGCAACGCCTACGATGTTGGCAATTTTATCTGTCTGGCCAAAAGTTGAAAGCGGGGGCTCCATTTGAAAAGCTAGTATTAATCCAATACAACCGCAAACCAAACAGACGATACCAACTGATCTAAATCCAATGCGAACTATTTGACTTACTGCAGCAGCCCGACCAAAATGCACGTTTTTTTGTGTGAGAGAACGAATCAACCAAATCATAACGTAGGTTAACAATCCACTTAGTCCGCCCAAGAATTCAAAAACATGCATCCAGAGGGCTCCCCAATGTTCTAATGCACGAAAGAGAATGTTTGGATTTGAATTATGCCCGTTACTCTGCAAGCGCATCTTCCTTGGAAGCGTGAATTTTAAAAATTTGATCTAATTTTGATAAAGTGATAATGGATTGTACTGTTTCGTTTATTCCGCATAGTAAGAATGAGACGGCAGATTGATTCGTAAGTTGTACTGCTTCAATGAGCGTACCTAAACCAGATGAGTCCATATACGAAACTCGCTGGAGATCGAGTACGACTTTAGTCGGTTCATCTTTGAACACATTATGAAGCGTGTTCCGTAACTGCATGGAGTTACCAATGTCTATGTCACCGAGCGGGCTGACAATAGTCGCAGTACCAACTGGTTGAATATCTATTTGCAACGTATCTTCATTCATGTTGATGTACTTCTGATTGGGTTGGTTTTTGTGCGATAAAAGTTTTTGCCATAACTAGTGCCATTCCACAGTGTTCTCTCTTGGTCCACTGTGCATCATCCATGACCGTTTGGATGAGATGTACGCCTAATCCGCCGGGTCGAATTTCGTCGAGTTCCCTAGATTTTATACTCTGCGTGTCAACTTGGACAGCCTCATCGTATAAACGAATTTCAATATTTGGTGCAGGGGTCATCGAAGTATTTACATGTAAGATAATTTTGCCGATTTCGCCAGCATAGCCATGCCTATGTATATTACAGATCGCTTCATCTACAGCCATTGCAACTTGTCCAGCAGTTCTTTCATCAAAACCACAATCGGTAGAGGCAGTTGAAATGAGTTGCCGAATCGTTCTAAACCAACGTGCAGACGTAAAGAATTCAATCGTGCAGGTAGAATTTTGGATTGGAGTGTCCAGATGCACACATCCATGGTACCCTTTCCGCTTCTCATGAAAACCACATCTTCCACAACTTATGCAGAAAAAGGTATCGAAACTGTTTTAATCCTTGATTTTGGGAGCCAATATGCCCAGCTCATTGCTCGAAGAGTACGAGAAGCAGGTGCGTTTAGTCTGCTAATGGCTCCAGATACGCCAATTGAAGAACTCAAAAAATATGAACTGGCGGGCATTATTCTCTCTGGAGGACCAATGAGTGTGAGTGATGCTCATTCACCTCGTTGCGATGAACGGTTGTTCGATTTGGGTGTACCTGTTCTTGGAATCTGCTACGGCATGCAACTGGGCTGCCATATGCTAGGAGGCCGTATTGAAGGTGCTCATGCACGTGAGTATGGGAGAGCCTCTTTGCAAGTGACTGATTCTAGTGGTCTTTTACGAGGCATTCCAACGGACACAGCAGTGTGGATGAGCCATGGCGATCAAGTTGATGCTATTGGTGACAACTTTCATGTTCTTGCGACTACTTCAACATGTCCTATGGCTGCAATTGCGCATAAAGAAATTCCATTCTACGGCGTGCAATTTCATCCCGAAGTTACGCACACACCTCATGGCGTAGAACTGCTTCGAAATTTTCTATACGAGATTTGTGGGCTCAAAAATACATGGCGCATGTCTGATTTTATGGAAGAACAGTGCAATCTCATCAAAGAAAAAGTGGGAGATAAGAGAGTACTTTGCGGACTAAGTGGTGGGGTAGACTCTTCTGTGGTGGCGGCTCTCTTGCATAAAGCGATCGGAGATCAACTTGTCTGCGTCTTCATTGACAATGGGCTTCTTCGAAAGAACGAACGCGATTTCGTTGAGACAACGTTTAGAGACCATTTCGATATTGACTTACGCGTCG
>JACNLR010000003.1 GCA_014381385.1 Planctomycetota bacterium
TGCTTGTTCATCTTTAGATTCGTTTGTTCCAAGTGAGACCATGAAGAGAGCAGCGACTGAAACAGGGGCGTTCAAATAGAAGATCCATTGCCAACCCATCGTTTCAGTTAAAATTCCACCCACAACTGGTCCAATCGCTGCGCCAACTGCGCCGACTCCAGTCAGAAGCCCTAGCATTTTAGTCATGGATGAAGGAGATGTAGCATTACTTAGTACAGCAGTTGCAAGCGGGTAGATAAGACCTGCGCCAATTCCTAGTGCAACACGTGCAACCACAATCATCAAGAAAGAATCACTAAGGCCTACCCACATTGAAACAAGCCCAAAAATTAAAATGCCAAGGAGTAACAGTTTTTTGCGACCGAAGATATCACCTAGCCTGCCTGCGACAGACATTGTTGCGCAAAATGAAATGATGTATGCTGAAATCACCCAATCCAACGAAACAGTTGAAACTTCGAATTGCTTCGCCATGTCGGGCAAAGCAACAGCAACAGACCAGTAATCAATATTTACAACGATGACCCCTAGCGATACTGCGAAGAGAGTTTTCCAAGCGTTGCTTTGTTGAGTGGTCCCATCCATTGAGTTGATAATAGCAGTTTAAGGATTTGGATGTGTCTGTAAAAGCACCATGTCGTGGTAGCGGTCACTGCGTGCCATGAGTTCATCGTGTGTTCCAGATTCAATGATACGCCCCTTATCAAGAACAAGAATATTGCTCGCATCACGAATCGTACTCAAACGATGCGCAATGACAAAACTCGTTCTGTTCTTTAGTAAAGTTGACAAACTGTGCTGAATAAGTCGCTCAGATTCAGTATCAAGATTACTCGTTGCTTCATCTAAAATCAATATCCGTGGATCGGCGAGTAGTGCTCTTGCAATTGCAATTCTCTGACGTTGGCCACCGCTGAGTTTAACACCTCGTTCCCCGATTTCGGTTTCATACCCATTGGCGAATTCAGAGATGAACTCGTCTGCTGCCGCTTGCGAAGCCGCAATTTGTATTTGTTCGAAATTCGCGCCACGTTTTCCATACGCAATGTTGCTTGCAATCGATCCCTCGAACAAAAAGATGTCTTGTTCAACGATGCCAAGGAGCGTTCGGTAGGAATCTAAGTTGACATCTTCTAGAGGAATACCATCGAGAAGAATTGTGCCACTTGTTGTGTTGTAAAAAGCAGCAACCAAGTTACAAAGCGTTGTCTTGCCTGAACCACTCGGCCCAACGAGGGCGATTGTTTCGCCTTCATTTGCCTCAAACGTAATGTGGTGTAATACGTCAGTTTCTGAGCCCGGATATGTAAAGGAAACATCTTGAAAATTAATGACCCCGCGGGTCGTTTTTTTTGTGACCATGATTTTTCCAGAATGTTCACTTTGTTCTGTTTCTTCTTCAAACAAATCAAGAACTCGGTCAAGCGCCGCTAAAGAATTTTGCAATTGAGTGGCACTTTCAGCAAGCGTTGCAAGTGGGCCCATGAGCATTGCTAAATACGTAAGGAACATCACCAAATCACCTGCAGTAATTGCTTGGGAAGCAGTGATTTCACCGCTTGCAATGAGTTCTCGTGCGTGAAGGACTTGCCAACCTCCGAACCAAAGCAACGCCGCGGTTGCAAGTGGAATAAGAATAGACCACGCAATGTCAATCCCCCTCGAAAGCCACCAAGCGAGCAGTTCCTTGCGAACAAGAAGGTGGTTAGATCGAATCCAATTTGATGCTTCAGTACGTTGCCTTGAAAAACTGCGGACTACTCGAGCACCTTCAAAAGATTCGGTCACCATTGCATCGGTGTGTTGCCTTGTGGCTCGAATACTTCTCCAAAGCGGACGAATTCGACTAATCCAAGTTCGATGCGTAAAGAAAACAACTGGGAAAAGAACGATGGAGAATAGAAGCAAGCGCCAATCGACAATCAGTAGGATGAGGAGAATGCCAGAAAGTTGAATGATTGCTCGCCATGGGTTGTAGCACATCCCGAAGACAAGTTCTCCAATCGCCCCAGCGTCTTCTCGCACTAAAGAGGCAGCGCCACCAGAGCGTAGTTGATGGATGCGGTGCAATGGCAACGAAGTCGCATGCAAGAATGCCTTCCGGCGAATCGAAACTTGAATTCGCTTTGTTGTTCGCGTTGCAACCCAGCGACCTCTCACGTTAAAACCAAGGCTAATAAATGCAAGGGTCACCGTGGCAATGGCAATCACTGCCAATAAAGTCATTTTATTTGAAAGTGATGGAAACATCGACAATACATCTGTTGGCAATAATTGGTCGCCTAGAATGTTGTCAAATACAATTTTGGTTGCAGCAGGGGGGATGAGCCCAACAAGTGCGCCGATTGTTAGAAACCCAAGAGACCAAAATATATCTCTACGGTTTTTGCCAACTATCGAAAAGAATGCACGCAACAATCCCCCAAATGAGCGGGATCGTTCTGCGATGGCTCTCCCAGAACTAATCGAAGCATAGTCGCCGCTCTGTACCGCACGCTTCAATTGATCCTTGAACAGTCGGTATCTGAATTTACTTGATCGTTGTTCTGCCATTGAGAAG
>JACNLR010000219.1 GCA_014381385.1 Planctomycetota bacterium
AACATCTGGATTACCACAACCACAATCCCCCGGTTCTGTTTTGTCTGGATCGTCTGGACACCCGTCGTTGCAATCCAACACGCCATCGCCATCTGTGTCAACATCTGGATTACCACAACCACAATCACCCGGTTCTGTTTTGTCTGGGTCGTCTGGGCACCCGTCGTTGCAATCCATCACGCCATCACCATCAGAGTCGGTATCTGGCACTCCGGGGCATTGATCTAAACAATCTTGTACGCCATCGCTATCACTGTCACTACAAGTATTCGCAACGCAAGCCAAGGAACTATCAAGCCAGCCAGTCCCTTGGTGTAATATTTGACCTGTTGTATTTGCACATACGGCTGAAACACCGAGCGCTGTCACAGAATCGGAAACACGCACACCACCCATACTGCCGGTATTTGAAACATTATCTCGAATTGTACATCCATTCATGTTTACTGAACTATTATCACGAATATCCAACCCGGCACAAGCGTAGTTACCTAGCAGAATACGATTAAAAGAAATAGTTGAATCGTATAAACCAAGACCCGAGTTTATAACGGTTAACCCTGCAGACAATCTCTCCCCATAATAATCAACCCCAACGGCAGTGTTGAATGTAATGGAACAATTAACAACAACCGCGTCGGTTGAATGGTCGAGTACAATACCACCTCCTTGGTTCAATGTTATTTCACAATCTTCGATTCTTGGCGAACCTCCTGATGAAAAGATGCCTCCTCCAATTAACCAACCTCCGGCTTCCGCGCCTCCTGTCAATACACAGCCAATAATAGTTGGACTACTGTTCCAGGCAAATACACAACCACCCATGAGTTGTCCAGTGCCATAAAGAAATCCGTTGCCACCGCCCTCTCGCTTCATTTTGAATCCACCGACCCCATAAAACAACTCGGAAGAAGATCAAAACTATTCGAAGCCACTGCTTCGATGCTTGGACAATCGATGGATTCCACAATTAGTATTTTGGGATTTAAATTCAGTACGCAAGCCGGGGCTAACTTTGAGCAGGTGGCAATACGAGGGTATACAGGGATCACCGCAAGTCACTCTGCTATGCCAATTCGACTTCCCATCAATGCAGCGTTTTCAGATTATCGAAAAGTTGAGGGCTCTGAAGCAGCAAGGGAACCACAAAAACTCATCGAATCATTTTGCTCGTCTCCCCTGCCAATCATTGACAGTAGAGAGATTAAAGAAAAGAACCTTGCACACATCATCAACCCTGAGAATATTCCAGATGGCGTGCCTTTTGATTGTTTTGCCCAGCAACATAGCATGTGGAATATCGATTCACCAGGAAAACACAAAGCAATATGGTTATACATAGATTACCCCTCGCGAAGTTGTACGTTTGATATCTATCTGCACGAAAACTTAGCGAGACTTAACACCATGTCTGCAGATTCCCATTTATGGGGGACTTCATTGCTCGCACCACCAGAAGATCTTTGGATGACGCGATTCTCCAACCAAACATCATTCACTGAACTTGGACGAGGCATTTCAGGCGCTCACTCGAAGTGTTACGCAAGGCACCAAGAACTTACAGCGCACATGTTCGAAACAAACAAGTGGAACCCGAATGATTTCTTAGGTTTCAGATGTCAAATCAGAATGCCAGTTTGGCGTTCAGGGATATGCCATATTTTACGGTCGCAAGGGTCAGACCCTCGACATGACCCTAGGGTCAGACCCTCGACATGACCCTCGACATGACCCAACATTTCTTAGGCAATAAGATACCAAAGAGGGAACAAGAATATCCAAATCACATCAACAATGTGCCAGTACAACCCACTGCACTCAACTGCAGTGTAATGGTGGCGTGTAAAATCACCTCTTTGCAAACGGTACATCAACCAGAGCATAATGAATATTCCTACGACAACATGTATTCCGTGCAACCCAGTCATTAAAAAATACAACCCAAAAAATAAGTGGGCATTCGCAGGCCTTGTTTCGTCTAGCTGAGGTACTTTTGAACGCTTTAAGACTGCTAAACGCTGAGCATCCGAATCACTCTCCGGCGCAAGCCCTGTAGGTCCGATGTTTGCATGTGGCAAGGTTGACAGAGGGATGTCATCTAGAAACGATTGTGGAGTCTCATCCTTGTGATCGGGGTTAATTGCAACTATTTCTTTGGGTAATACAGGAGTTACTTCAGGATTTCCTTCAGATGAAGGAATAGATACTTCTTTAATTTCTAATTTTCGTATGTACGCAACGATATCATGAAGTGCTGGATCCTTGAGCATTGGGTTACCACCCTTGGGTGGCATCTGCAACTTCATAGTACTTAATGGATCGTCCGCTGTTCGTCCAACTTTAATAAAGTCTACAAGAAATTGATCAGTATTATTGATGACAAAGTTGCTCAGATTTAAAGCAACGCCTTGACCAACAACCCCCTCGCCTACAGCACCATGACAAGATTTGCAAGTTGCGTTCCAAAGACCCTTGCCCTTGATAGCATCCCCGCCCATTGCAACGGCACTCTCTGTCGTCTGATTTTCGCTCTCGTGATTCGTTTCGTAAAAC
>JACNLR010000002.1 GCA_014381385.1 Planctomycetota bacterium
CTCTAAATGAACAGTGTCGCTCTACAAACTTTTTGTCGTATGTTCCATTCTTAATAAGAAGGTGCATGATTCCATTTGCAATTGCGAGGTCGGAGTGTGGAGTAAAGTTAAGAAAGCGATCAGAAAAATCTGTGGTTCGCGTTCTTCGCGTGCCTATGTCGATAAGTTCAACTTTGTCGCCACGGTTTTTTCTATCAAGTACGCGGCTGAACAATATAGGGTGCATTTCAGCAGGATTGTTTCCCCACATGATGAGGGTGTCGCATTCATCTAGATCGTCGTAACAGCCAGCGGGTTCATCAACGCCATACGTACCAAGGAAACCTGTTACTGCTGATGCCATGCAGAGTCGAGCGTTCGGGTCGATGTGATTATTTGTTAAACCGCCTTTGATAAACTTCTGATTAACATAACCTTCTGGAATCGTCCATTGCCCTGAACCGTACACTGCAAATCCATTTGGATCTGCTTCAACTCGATCAGCAATAACAGCGATGGCTTCTTCCCATGAAACTGGTACAAGAACTCCGTTTTTGCGTAGCAGTGGGGTGGTAAGCCGATCTTTACCGTAAAGGATTGAACCTACGTGGTATCCCTTGACGCAGAGTAAACCTTTGTTCACCTCTGCTTTTTGGTCGCCCTTGATGGCGACGACTTTCCCTTCTTTAGTGCCAACTTGAACGTGGCAACCAGTTCCGCAGAATCTACACGGCGCTTTATCCCATTTGACCCCTTCATGAGAGTCAATAACGGGGAGAGAGTGTAGTGATTCCTCACCTAGAGCATAGGGAAGGGTGGAGGCAACGGCGGTGGTCGCGGCTGCTTTTTTAACGAATGTTCGCCTGTTTATCATTTTGGTGTTTCCTAACTCGTGGCTTGGTCGTTGCGCAATAAGTTGACAAAGTGCAAAAGGTAACTTCTAGGGCATAATATACTATAAATAGTAGAAAAGAGGAGTAGAGTATCTACTTAACCTTATATATAATTATTGGCTCTTACTTATCGGCTAAATACCATCAAACTGCATCGTTGACTCGTCATGTCAAACTAACAATTGCCATTTAAGGAGGCACTCAAATGACACTCACTTCTCTCCTCTCACTTCTACTGCTTGGAGCAAATCCTAGCACTGGCCTAGACGCTCGCATTGCAGAACTTGAATCTGCAAACGAAGCAACAAATGCGATTATTGAACAACTTCGTTTAGAACTTGATCAAGAACGCGCTGATTCTAATGAAAATTGGATAACAGAAGCTCGTGCAGATGAAATTCGATTACTCGTGCACGATGTTCTTGCAGATGCTGACAGTCGAACAAGTTTGCAAGGAAGCGGTGCAACCGCAGGTTGGAACAACGGCTTCTTTATCAACTCAACAGACGGTGCATTTTCATTGAACATGCATGCTGTACTTCAAGTACGTTTTGCATACGATGACCGTAGCAACTTAGGTGCTGGTCTCGACGACAGTACTTGGGGTTTTGAAAATCGCAGAACCGCATTGAAATTTGGTGGTCATGTTTTTGATAAGTCATGGAAATATTTTATTCAACAAATTTGGACTCCCGGTGGCACTGCAACGCTACTCGATGGAGTTATCAATCACGACCTCGGTGACGGTTGGTCCATGCAATTTGGTAAGTTCCGCATGCCTTTCCTGCGCGAAGAGCTCGTGAACTATACGAATCTTCTTACCGTTGAACGATCTATCGTTTCTGGACCCTTTGGCATTGGTCGTTCACAGGGTTTGCAATTATCTTACAAAGCAGAAGATTTTAAATTCACAACAGCAATCTTTGATGATTTTGGTGGAATCGCCGGCAGCGCTAACTCTGCTGGAACACTTGATTCTGAAATTGCATTTGCAGCACGTGCAGAGTTTTTGCTCACGGGTAATTGGAAGCAATTTGGTAACTTAACTGCGTTTCCCGGAACTGAGGACGGTGTTTTGTTCGGTCTTGCATACGCATATGAAAAAGATGAAACCCTCGCCAACGAAGATGATGCCGACACCCGTTGGACAGCAGATATTAACTTTCATTGGGATGGTGCGTCATTCTTCGTATACTACGCACACCGTTCTTTAGATGACGATAGCACGCCTGCAAACAATGTCGACCAATCAGCATTAGTACTTCAAGGTGGGTTCTTCATCAATGATGACACAGAACTCTTTGCACGATACGAAACGGCAGACGCTGATACAGTCGGTGTTGATGACCTAGAAATCTTGACAGCAGGATTCAACAAGTACTACCACGGGCAAAATGTACGATGGTCAACCGATGTTGGGTATTCCTACAACACACTTGGCGTGGATTGGACAGGTCAAGCCGGCTTTACAAATTGGCAAACGGACGCTGCAGGCGAAGATGGTCAAATGTTGATTCGTTCACAATTGCAACTTATGTTTTAAAAAGATATTATGGAAGAGTTATTCTAGCAGGGCTCGTCCCTGCTAGAATCCCCTCATTAGGGAACCACTCATGAAGAATCAGGAGTCAAATACACAGCAAGAATTACGCCTCGGCGATAATTTTGGTTGGGT
>JACNLR010000001.1 GCA_014381385.1 Planctomycetota bacterium
CCAGCGTAATCAACAAGGCCTTCAAGCATAATTTCGCTTTTTGTTGTCACAGCAGTTTGGACTTCAGGCATCACAAACACTCACAAAATATTCTTGACATCGTTCGAGTCTTCGAAGTGTAGATTCTTTACCCAGTAGTACAAGAGAGAGTCACCAATGGGCGGGCTTACTGGTCCACCTGCAACTGCGATTCTGACGGGTTGTGCAACTTTACCCAAGTTTCCGCCTGCCAGTTCATCTGCGAGTGAATGCAGGCACGTATCGATCGAGCATGAATCCCACGACTCTAGTTTTTCGAATGCTTCGATAATTGCTGGCATTCTTGAAAGTCCCGTTTCTTCACCTTTTAGCAATGTTTTTTTCACTGGTTTTGAATCAGTCCAAGTAAGTTCATTATCATTTTCAATCAGAAATTGTGATGTTACAACAGCATCTCTAAACGTTTTTGACCTCGCATGATTCGCGGATGCAAACAAAGAAAATTGTTTCAGAGATGCAAATTCAGGGGCATACTCTTTACACCAAGAAAACAATCGCTGTTCAAACTCATTAGCTGTTAATTTTTGCAATGCATCCAAATTAAAAGCAAGTAACTTAGCTCTATCAAATTTTGCGGGTGATTTTACAATTCTGTCTAACGAAAATCGTTCCACTAAAAAATCAGCATCGAAATGTTCAATATCATCACCTGGTGACCACCCAAGAAGGCAAAGATAATTTAGTAAAACTTCGGGCATATACCCAGCTTGTTTGAAATCATCAACATTTATTTCTGGAAGTTCAATGCCAAGAGCAAATGCAAGTTTCGTTGCATCTTCAGTTGCAAGTTGATTGTCTTTTGATTCTTGCCATGTTGACCAAGCATCTGCCGAAATGCATGTTTCAGGTGGCGAATCAATATTGTTCTCTCTTACAAATTTACGGAGTGTTTTGTCTTTATCTCGTTTTGACATCTTTGAACCATCAGGATTAAATATCAAAGAGATGTGAGCGTAGACAGGACGTTCAAATCCTAATGCTTCTTGAAGTAAGTTATGCTTAAATGTGTTATTTAAATGTTCCTGTCCACGAATGACATGAGTCACCTTCATCAAAGCATCATCAACGACAACTGCAAAGTGATAAGTCGGGTAGCCATCACCTTTAAAGATCACAAAATCGTCAACCTCTGACCGTTCGATTGTTACTTCACCAACAACAGAATCATGCACAATTAAAGGCCCCCCATCTGGAACTTTAAATCGAACAACATGTGGCTTACCTTCAGCAAGATATTGCTCAATAGTTTCTGGTGATAACTCAAGAGAAGCTCGGTTATATCGGTATGCTCGTTTTTCAGCGCGTGCTTTCTTGCGTTCTGCTTGTAGTTCTTGAGGAGTCTCAAATGCGTAATACGCAAACCCTGAATCAAAGAGTCTTTGGAGTTGTTCTTTATAGATATCCAGTCGCTCTGATTGGAAATATGGGCCGTTATCACCTCCACCTGAACCCTTAAACTCCGGACCTTCGTTCCATCCAATATCTAACCAACGCAAATCTTCAAAAAAACCCTCTGTCGCTTGACTACTTGAACGCCTTCGATCGGTATCTTCAATCCGAAGTAAGAACTCTCCATCACTCGCTTTTGCAAATGCCCAGCAATAAATCGCCGTTCTTGCTCCGCCAACATGAAGGTGACCTGTTGGACTTGGAGCAAATCGAGTTTTTACTTGATCACTCACCATTCTTCACTTACCTTTTTTCCTCGGTTTCTAAAAACATGAATTGGTCCGGTTAATGCGTACACAACAAAACCAATTGCTACTGTTTCCTGGAACCACCACATGCACAAGAATAAAATTATCACAAGGAACGCAATGAATCTAAACGATTGAGGTCTTCCTAGATAACGATTAACGAAATGGTCGTAAGGAATATTCGATACCATTGCAATTGCCCCAAGTAACATTACAACAGGGACGCCAAAAGCATACGCTCGTCCAATCCAGAGTGTATCTCCGCCGCTTGCAAGTACATGTTGATGTAAGAGAATTAAAGAAGCAGTTAAACCCGCAGCGCCTGGTGATGGCATCCCATGAAATGCCATGTGATCGTTGGGACCCTTTTCTGGTTGTGTTTCAACTGTAAAACGAGCTAACCGAAGTGCTGTGCAACAGACATAAACCGCCGCAATTCCCCATACAACTTTTCCCCAAGGCAAGTCTGCATCTGGACCAAGGATTGTCAGGTGACCATCTTCACCAAGATAACTTGCAATTAGCGATAACACCATGACAGCAGGAGCAACACCACACGTTACTAAGTCAGAAAGTGAATCAAGTGCCGCGCCTAACTCTGTCACACTACGAGTAAGTCTTGCAACTGATCCATCAATACTATCTAGGAACATTCCTAAAAAGATAAGAGCGCCAGCCATCGTCAAGCCACTCCAACCCCATGGTCCATGCCAATCCGCGCCTTTGTATGCATAATGGATGGCAGCAAAACCAGAAATTAGATTGCCCAATGTAAAAAGGAGTGGCCATACAGTTTGCGG